>JBJOHR010000058.1:0-8014 GCA_046047575.1 Bacteroidota bacterium
CACACTTACAGCGGTGTCATGCCCCAGCGCCTGATTGATCTGTTCGTGGGTCATGGGGTCGGCATTGAAGTACGTGACGGGAATGCCCATGGCCTCGGCCTGGGTGCCGAAATGCTGGTTCAGGTCGATGCGCTGGGCCGTGCCCTGATGCACCAGCAATAGTTCGGGAATGCCTGCATTGGCCTGAAGATAGGTGTACGGGGATGCCTGCGACCAGATGGTCGGGTCGGAAGTGAAGGCATTGACATAAGTGAGCCACTGAACCGTCTGGTTGTACGGGATGATGTAGTTCTCCATGTAATAGTTGATGTGGTGCGCCCCAGCATCAAGTGCGCAACTGCATTTTATCTTGGAAAGGCCGTAACCCTCATTGTTCAGGTAGCTCGGGTCGGTAGAGACGAGCAGGGCCAGATGCGCCCCTGCCGAATGCCCGATGACCGAAATACGGGAGGTGTCTCCCTGATAGTTGCCAATGTTTTCGATGACCCATGCCATGGCCTTGCCCACATCATCAGAATGGTCGGGGAATTTTATGCGGTTGGCATCCAAGGTATCGGCCGGCTCGGGCGATAGTCGGTAATTGATGCTCACGAAGACATAGTTGCTATCGGTGAACCACTCGGCCTTGGAACCCACAGCCGATTTATCGCCCACACTCCACGAACCACCATGTATATAGACCATCACGGGCTTTGGCGTCTCTCCCGAATTGGGCACGAACACATCCAAGTTCAACAGGTTCTGACTGACACCCGAAATGGTGTGATAGGACTGGTCGGAGTAAAGGGTGTAGTTCTGCCCCAGTACAGACAGGGGCATCAAAAACAGCAGAAAATGCAGTTTCCTATTCATGAGCGGTGAGGCAATTTGTCCGTTCAGATGCATGCCAATACCGAAGGTTTAACGGTGCGGTCAAGGATTTTTTCAATTAACCCCAACGTAAACTGCTATGAAAATAGGGCTTTAACACCTTCGACCTTTCGCCCGAAACAGAAAACTGCAAACTGTGATGAACTTGCGGCAAACGCTTCGCGACCTATTTTTATAGTTGGTGTTGTAGCACGTTTTTCTTTATTTCTGTCGCATCAGTTTTTTTGTCGCGAGAATGTTGTCATCCCGTAGAAGTGTGCAGAAATATACACCACTGCTTAAGTCTGTCAAGTTTAGGCTTGTCTGACCAATCCGATCAGGAACGTTTAAACTTCGCAATACTCTTCCGTAGGTGTCGGTTATTTGAATACTTAACCGTCCATTTGTATTGGTTTCGAAAAGCACGTCCAAATTATCATTGACTGGGTTGGGCGAGATAGTGAGTGACGAAATGGTACTCTTGTCAATCTCGTCAACACCCGTGATGCTGTCACATGATAAGCAGGTCTTAATCACAAGGAGGTCATAGCCGCCCTGTGCCGTGTATGTATTATTGCCAAAATCAACAGACCCGTTCACATAAGCGAGTAGCGCGATATGACCATCATTAAAAAAATCGACTTGTTGTATTGCATTCTGACCTGTACCAGCAATGTTTAAGGCGCATCTTAAATCACCATCATTTGAGATAGAAAAGGCAATGCCGTCATTTTCCCCGTCATTGGTGTTGTCAACATATTCATTATCAAATGACACGCTATCTGAGTAAAATTCTCCTGCTACAATAGCATTTCCTTGATATTCTGCCATTGACCACAAGCCTTCCCAAGATTCACCGTTTGTTTTTTTTAGCCATGAAACTGAACCTGAAGTACGATTAAGCTTTCCAATGAAAAAATCGTCTCGTTCAGGAGAGGGTAGACTATTCCCGTCAAGCAAAAAGCTGTCATTCCAATAGAATCCGCCAAAGAAAGCTTCATTATCGGCCGTAAACGCTAAGCCTCGAACTCTGGCGTTTAAACTTGAACTATTTACTGAAGAATTTGCCCATAAGACAGAATTTGTCGGGTCAAATGCCAGTTGGTAGAATCCGTTTATACTTGAGGAGCCAGTTGACAGAACTATTCCGTCATAAACTAACTCGTCATCATATTGTCCTTGTAAAATGCAACCAATCGAATCGCATTCGAGTGAATTAGCCGTAATATTTCCAGTTCCGCCAATATTTACGGCATCTATTAATGAACCATTACTGGATAACTGTCCTATTAGAATATCCTGTTCTCCATCTGAATAGAAAACTTGTCCGCCAATTTCAACGCTGTCTGAATAGGGGATGGCAAAGGTCAGATTATCTCCATTCCAAGAAAGTCTATAGCATCGAGAGCTTTTATATGTAGCAGTATGATGCCAAAGCAGTTCGCCTGACGGACTAAACTTCAATATGAAGTAGCCGGGGTATGTAGTGAAAAACGCAGGAAATTCAATTAATAGACCGTCAATGGTCATACTTTCTGTCATTAATCCACCGACATATATGTTGCCTTCTACATCAACGTCCATGTCAAAGGGACTACAATTGGCTGCACCAAGTATGGTCTTTAGCCAGAGGAATGTGCCAGCATTATCATATTTCGCTATAAAAAAGTCCGTATTTGGGCTGGGAATTGAGTTTGTTTCTGGAAAGACCTGTCCACCAGCAATTAAGGTGTCTGCGTTAAATACAGCATTACTGACAATCACATTACCGTCCTTGTCTATAACAAGATTGGGTTCGTTGTTCGCAAGATTTCCAGAAGGTAAGGCTGAAATTTGCTGTACCCATTGGTCGGGACATTGAGCCATCCCATGATTTGAAATGAGTATTCCAACCAACAAAAATGTAAAAAGGATAGACTTTGATTTGGTCATTTCAGGTTTCGTCATGCACCAACGTTTCGAGATGCGTAAATGTGCTACAACAGTTGGATAAAGAAACCATTTTCTTTAGCCCGTTCTGTCAGTTATTGGTTCAACTTTTTGTTATTCAATTTATTATCCTCAAAAATACGGTCTAATGGGCTTTTTATTTTCTGGAAATCTTTGACGCTTACGTGGGCATTCAGCCCGTGGGATTTATCATCCTACGGGCTAAATGGCAGTGGTTTCGAGGCTTGCATGACCGAGCACTTCTTGTATGTGCCACGTGGCGCTTTCATTCTTCCGGTTGCTCGCCCGATGAAAGTACGTATCCATTTGACATAGCTAAGTACGAAGCGTTTTGATGCAAGGTCGCAGCGTTTGTAGCTAAAGTCGGAGCGTTTTGAGTCAAAGTCGCAGCGTGGGTAGTTAAAGACGGAACTTATTGAGTTAAAGAAGGAGCGTTTGTAGTCAGAGACGGAACGTTTTGATCTAAGACCGGAGCGATTTGAGTTAAAGACCGAGCGTTTGTAGTTAAAGTCGCAGCGTTTTGATGTAAAGTCGGAGCTGAGTTAAGCACAAACGCAACCAAATGAAGGCCTTTGGGCGGTGGGTGCATGGGGGAAGTGAAAAATAATTGGATTGATTATCAATCAGTTAACGGAATTTTCTCGAATATTTTGGTGGGGTACTGAAATATGGGCGGTGCCTCCGCGTTAACCAATCAGACCGCAGTTTGACCTTACAACTAAAATGTAAGTGTCATGGCAAAACGTAAAGCCAAGATCGACTTGGGGATGCCGATCCCCAAGAAGCTGGAAAGGGGCCAGCTGATCGTTCAGAAAATGACCGGAAACGTGTCGTTCCCCAATCCTAACCCTGCATTGGCCGAGGTGGATCAGGCCTTAGACTTCCTTTCGAAAGCCTACCAGCTGGCGCTCAATGGCGGCAAACCGGCCAAAGAGGAGCAGCGCACGGCCAACACCAAGGTGAACACCCTGCTGCGCCCGCTGTGCGACTATGTGAACGAGGTGGCAAACGGTAATACCGACATGATCTATTCCAGTGGGTTTGAGTTGAGCAAGGACCCGGCCCCCATTGGCGAAATGCCGCAGGTGGAGAATGTGCGATGCAAGGGGAGCAATGGCGATGGGGCCATATCGGTACGGTGGAAAAGGGTCTATGGTGCCAGAAACTATGTGGTGGAACTGAGTACGGATGGCATTAGCTACGAAGCACGTACGTTTCCCACCAAGAGCAACACGGTGCTGGAAGGCCTTACCATTGCCACCTACTATTGGATACGTGTAGCGGCAAACGGTGCCAAAGGGCTTGGAACCTTCAGTGTACCGCAAAAGGTGCTTGCCACCTGAGCCATGGTGAACCTCTTGGGGGTCACTCTTGCCGATGCGTTCAAGAAAAAGGTTGAACTGCAGTCTCGATCGGCAGCGAGTGGCCCTTTTTCATTGTTCTTAGGCCATTGACCAAGGCCCGGAGCCAACCGAAGCTGATCCGCCACCACCTGGCCCAGATACATCATCACCGTTCCAATGAGCTTTACCGCCCAGTGGTAGGCCTCGGCTTCGGAAGGTGTAGGCTGGCGCCATGTATTCCAGCAGATGGTGGATCAGCTATAAAACAAGAAGCCGCTCCACCTGTGACGGGTTTCTGCGGCTTCTAAAGCTTGCCAACAGTTCACCATAAACTGAAAGCGCTGCAAAGCTAGGCTTTTCTTGGTGGGTAAACGGAAAATTCGGGATAAGGAGAGAAGGTAAGGCCTACGGGGTTTTCAAAACCTTGCAGTTCTGGACAACGGCATACCGCCCGCGCCTAGCGAGCCTCATTCTGTATACGCTCCGAGTGCTTTCAGTTCCTCTTGCACTTTCATTCTCCAGGTTTCAAGCGCAGTGGAGTCCATTCCGAGCTTGGTCTCCTTCTTGAACAGGTCGAGATAGGCTGTGCGGATGTTGGCAGACTGGCTGTACTTTTCTCTGAATGCCACATCAGGGTCTCGGGCCGATCGGCTATCGGCATACTCCTTTCTCATTTTTCGGGAGTGGAGCTCGTATATGTCGAACATCACGCGGAAATAGTTCAGCCCGAGGTCGCTGCGTTCATTCTCCGGCATCCATGAATTCTTGCGGTCGAACACGCTCACAATGACAAAACTGGTCTGGTGGTGCGCACTCTGACGTTGAAATCCGGCCAGATTCATGCACAACACCTGTCCGCGCAGCAGATTCCCTTCAGTCGGTTCTCCCTTGAAATCGCTCCATTGCAGCGGTCGGTTGGCGTTCCAATGGATGGTGTCGTCAGAAACCTTTACCTGCGCCTTTACCGAAACAAGGAGCAGGAGAGATAGGGCGGTAAACAGGTATTTCATGGTCGTAGGGGTGTTCTTGCAGGGCTGCCAATGAGTGGTGGCGCTTGGTGCATATAAATGTGCTAAAAAACCACGGCATTACGCACCGTTGCTAAGACTTCCGAAGTTTCTGAAACCACGGAGGTCTTGGGTCTCAGCAGCCCTAGAACCGCACACTCACCTTCCCACGGATAAAGAAAGGCGTGCCGGGAGTGAAGTGAATCTCTTCCACGCTGGTGGCCTCGTTTGCCAACCGCGATTCGGTGGCAAACTGCGTTTCGTTCCAATCCATGTTGAAGAGGTTCTGAATGATGATGCCCGCGGTCCATTTGCGCCAGGTGTAGCTCAGGTTGGCATCGGCCACAATATAGCCCTTGGCAATAATGGAATTGTCCTCATTGGCAGGTCGGTCGCCTATCCAGCGGTAGTTGATGCCGCCCGAAATGCCAATGGGATGATTGACCGTTACGCCACCCACCGAGGTCAACTCCGCAGCCAGCGGAATGTAATTCTCGCCAGCAGCCTCATCCATGGCGCGTGCAAATGCATAGTTGAGATCGGCATAGATGAAGAGCCACTTCAGCGGCTGATAACGCACACTGAGGTCTGCACCCAGCCGCTGGGTTCTACCGCTTGGTTCCACAATGGCCGCATCGCCCACGTAGACGAATTCCTGTTCCAAGTAGAGGTACCAACCGCCTACGTTGATCATCAGGTTTTCGATGGGTTTGAGGATGGCACCAAGGTCGGCACCATAGGCCGTTGGCAAGGTCTGTCTGCCGTTCTGTGCCACCACCACGCGCGTGTCGTTGCTATGGAAACCCATACCGGTTTTCAGGTAGATCTGCCAGCTTTTGCTTGGCGAATAGATGAAGTTCAGTTTCGGACTCGGTTTGATGGCCTGTTCCGAACGGTTGTTGTAAACAGAATCCAACTTGTTGTGAAGGTCGAATTTGAAATGGTCCAGACGGATGGCGGGGTTGATGAGGAAGTCACCGAACTCAAGATCGGCACCTACGAAGGCGTAGATGTTCGATTCGTCAATATCGCCCAAGGCGTAGGGAACCAGCAGGGAATCGCGGTTGACGGTGTGCGAGAGTTCCACATCATTGGCATCGTCATAGCGCATGCCCAAACCTGCTTTCAGGCCGATGGTGCCTTTGTTGAGGTGGAAATGATGGTCGACCACGCTCTCGAATCCCGCCAGGTTTCTGCGTTCGAACTGCTTTATCTGGTCGCCATTGATGGAATCGTCCAAGAAGAAGGTGAAGTTGCTGTAGAGTTCGAAGCCATAACGGCTGTAGTAGGCATTGCTCTTTACGGTGGTGTGTTCGCCCACAATGGCGGTGTGGTTCATGGCCGCGTTGATGCGGTGGGTGTTGCCGCCCTCGGTATCGTCTATGGCACCGAAACGGCCGATCAGTCCGCTCTCCACGGCACGGACGGGAATCTGTCCGCTGGCATCCCACTTACTATTGAAATAAGAGGCCTGCACCGACAGGAACTGCCGCTTGTCAATGGCCGCATTGTACTTGGCCATGATGTTGATGCGGTTGAAGTGCTGCGATGATTCGAAGGGTCCATCCGTCAGTTGGAACTCACCGGCCACGTAGGCATCTTGGTTCGGTCTGTTCTTCATGAGGTTGAACATGCCCAAGGCCCTGATGGTGTTGAACTGGCCATATTCCAAGGAAACGAGGCTTTCATCCAACTTGTCCTTGGTCTTGAGCGCCACATAACCTGCCGTGTTGAAGTTTCCCTTGTCGGCATAGTACAGGCCTTTGCCAAAATCGATTTCTTCCACTGTTTCGGGAATGATAAAGTGCATGTCGGCATAGCCCTGACCGTGTGCATGCGAAACCATGTTAACAGGCATGCCGTCCACCGAAATGGCAATGTCGGTACCGTGGTCAATGTCGAATCCGCGCAGGAATATCTGCTCCGCTTTTCCTCCACCCGCATGTTGGCCTATGATGAGTCCTGGCACTTTCCGTAGAACCTCCTGAGAGGTGTTCACCGGATTGATGGCCACATCTACTTTGGTGATGCTGTTGATGGCCTTTACGCTGTGAGAGACCTCTACCGCGGCCAATTCGAATGAACTTTCGCTGAGTACAACGGAAACAGGCTCAAAATTTGCCACCACAAGCGATTGCGGCATATAACTGATATGCGTGATGAGCAGCGTATCACCGATCTTCACATTCTCGATACTGAACTTTCCGTCTTTGGTAGAGTGGGTGTGTGCACCATCTTTAGTTGTGATGTGGGCGTTGGCAACACTTGAATTGTTCTTATCCGTGATGGTTCCAGTAAGTGTCTGTGCGTTTGTGGACAGGGAGAAACCCGCCAGAAGAATCAGTAGGTAGATGTTTTTCATGGCCACAAAACTAATTACCGTACGAGATCAATGACTTGACTATTGCAATAGAGATTGGTAGCTGAACATGCACCTTTAGGAACATGACGAATTCTGGTTATACGTTTGGAGTTCAACAGTATATATTGGTTACTCTAGGTTTCAATGGGGTAAAGCATCTTTGTAATGGTTTCACTGGCCTTTAGGGGTTGGCCAGGGGCTTTGATGGAGGTTGGCCAATAAAGTGCTGAATGAGATTGGATGGCTTTTTCGGTCTTAGGTCAATCACCATCAAACCTATTGTATTGAGGATTGGGAACTGTACTATTTCCTTCTGAGCTCTGGTGGCAGGTATTGGTTAGGTTCCTGGTCGGATCTATTCTGCTACTGGGGCTCTTTTTCAAGTTTCAGTTCAAATGAATAGTGCTGAGACCTGTATGAGGTGGAGCAGACCTGCTATGTTCTAACGACCGGTTCGGTTATCTTGGACCAAAGGCCAGAAACAAGATTCCTGCAATAATGAT
>JBJOHR010000059.1:0-5789 GCA_046047575.1 Bacteroidota bacterium
CCATTGGAGCCCGAACTGGCCGTGGGTTTCATCCTTTTGGCGGCCTGTCCGGGCGGTGCAACCACCAACCTTATCACCAACCTGGCCAAGGGCGATGTGGCATTGAGCATCACCCTCACGGCCATTGCCAGCGTCATCACCGTATTCACCATTCCCATCCTCGTCAATCTCGGGCTGCAGGAATACTTGGGCGAAACGCGCAGTATTCATCTACCCTTCGGAAAAACCGTAACTCAGATTTTGGCCATAACTGTGGTTCCCGTGATCATCGGCATGGTCATCAATAACCGCAAACCTGCATTGGCGCTGAAGGCCGAGAAACCCGTGAAACTCATTTCGGCTGTTTTTCTGGTACTCATCATCGCGGCAGCACTCTTGAAAGAACGCGCCAACATTGGCGATTTCTTCGAAAAGGCGGGCCCTGTGGCACTCGTTCTGAACCTGATCGGCATGGCCATCGGATACTTCGTTACCCTCGCGTTTACACGGAATAAGCAACAGGCCATTACGGTGGGTGTGGAAGTAGGCGTGGTGAACGGCACGCTGGGCATTGCCATTGCCGCAGGTATTTTGGGCAGTTCGATCATGACCATTCCATCGGCCATTTACAGCATCATCATGTTCCCTTCGGTGGGGCTGCTGATCTGGCTTGGAGCGAGAAATCAGGCCTGAGACATAATTATCTCAACATACGGTCGTTGTAAATCAAACCAACGGCCATGCCACGACCAACCTCCCTCCTTTTAGTTTTGCTCATCTTCGGGTTTGCCTCATGCGAGTTGCTCCATGATGAGGTCTATGAAGAACCCATTACATCACTTACCTACATCCTAACTCCAGATTCAGGGACAACGGTTGTGCTTCAGTACTTGGACGGAGATGGCGAAGGCGGTCGACCAGCCTTGGTCAGCAGTGGCACTTTACAGCCAAATTCGACCTACTCCGGTCAATTGCAACTCAATACGATTGGCAAGCACTTCATTGATAGCACCTCGGTAGCACAGGAACCGGAACTGCACCAGGTATTCTTTTTAGCTCAGAACGGATTGCGTATAACCACACACTATAATGATAGAGATTCCAATGGTTTTCCCGTTGGATTGAACTCCGTTCTCACAACCGGAACAACATCTACCGGTAAGTTGAACCTCATCATCAAACACGCACCCGACAAGCACGCAAATGGTGTTGCCGAAGGTGATCTGACACACGCAGGCGGTTCGACCGACCTTGAGGTAAGTTTTGATGTTGCAATAGCGCAATGATTCAGTACAATTGTCCATGCAATGGATCAAAGCACTTGTGATTCTTTTCATTGGAGTGGTTGGATTCAACGGTGCCTATGCTCAAGCGTCAGATTCGTCAATGGTGCAGGTTTCCGCCAACCTGCTGTATCAATCGACATCCATTCAGGTTCAGAAGGGTGAAACCTATGAGATAACCGCAGAAGGTCAGTGGCAAGATGCCAGCTTCCGTCCTACAGATGCCAAGGGGTTTAAGGGATTTACTGCGCCCATGTTCTTTGGCATGTTGCTTAAACCCATGCCAAGCCAATGGTACATGAAGCTTTGCGGAAAGGTGGGAAATTGGAAATTCCCGATAGGTTCCAAAACCACCCTGACCATGAAACGAAGTGGTGAACTGTTTCTTTTTCCGAATGATGCGAAGGGATTTTTCGACAACAATTCCGGGTCTTTATCTGTGGTGGTGTCGAAAACGGAAAAGGACTCTGCTATTTCCTTCAAACCCTATCTGCTCCATGACGGAACCTTTGTTCCCAGAAACGCACATGCGCCATTCGGTCGTAAAATGTGGCGAGGCGGTCTGTTCGTTCATGGAATTGAAGCTATCGGCTACGGAATTCTGGCAGCACTGCCTTCTGACATCAGCGGTTGGAAGCCCGGTGTTTTCCAGGACTATGGGAATAATATGAAACGTGCTTGGACAGATCCACCCGTATTCGACCACGACAAGTGGTACATCAACTACATCGGTCATCCGTATCAGGGCACCTACTTCTATAATGCCGTGCGTTCTCAGAATGCCACCATCTGGCAGTCTGCATTATTCTGTCTTGGGCAGGTTTTCGTTTGGGAATACGTGATCGAGGCAGGCTTGGAACAACCGAGTATCCAAGACTTGATCGTTACACCGATTGCAGGGATCGCTTTCGGAGAACTTATCCATTTCGGAACGATGAAAATGGCCAGGAACGGACTGAAATGGTACGAGGCAATTGCCGTAACGGTGCTTAATCCCATGTTCATTCTGAACAATGGTTATCGTTATCAGTTATCTTCGGGTCAATCAAAACCGTAATCCATGAAAAAGCAAAGCTTCATTTGGGCAGCATTCGCCCTTTCCATTGTTGCCATCACACTACAGGCATGTAAGAAAGATGAACCAGCAGAAGGAATTGACCTCGAATTGCTGACCATGTCTCAAGAAACTTCTGGATTCACTTGGTACAAGAACTCGGATGCTTGGCTACCGAAAAGCGCAGGAAGCGGTCATAACTACACCAGCCTCAGGACACGCTACAATGCCACAGCGGCCACACAATTGGATGCAGGTGGAAAAGTGCGTTCCAATGCAAGTTTCCCCGATGGTTCACTTGTAGTGAAGGAATTGAGCAGCGGAACTTCTGTGGAACGCTACGCCATACTCTACAAAATGGCCGGACATGAGTACGCAGACGCCAACGGCTGGGTGTGGGGCTATGTGAACAGTGATGGTTCCGTAGCCACTACGGCCGAAGACAAAGGAGCCATTTGCACCGGCTGTCACCTACAACAAGACAACATCGACTACATGTTGATGAACAAGTTCTTCCCTTGATCGCTGCTATTTCTTTTTAAAGCGAATTAACGATAGCATTGTACCAGAAATGGTGAGGCTACGGTTGTTCGTTCTTCTACTGGTTGCGTGCATTCTTGCATCGGCATCATTCAACCATTTCTACAACCACGGAAGTGCCACCGCTTGGACATACATCATAAACATGGACGGCCGAGGTTACTATGCGTACCTGCCAGCCATTTTCATTCATAACGACCCGACCTACGATTTCCATTTACAGCATAATGCGCAACACGATGACAACATCAACTTTACGCATGAGTTGGAAGATGGCCGCAGAGTGAATAAGTATTTTGTGGGCGAAACGGTACTTCTTGCACCGTTCTTCTTTATCGCTCATGCTATTGCGTTAGTAACTCATTTCGAACCGAATGGCTACTCCATTCCCTACTACATTTCAGTGGCTGTTGCTGCCGTTTTCTATTCCATAATGGGGTTGTGGTTTCTCAGCAGCTTCCTTCTCAGAATATTTAAAAGCAGATGGGCTTCCATAGTTGCGCCTCTGTTGATTCTCTTCGGCACCAACCTGTTTTACTACACGGCATACGAACCTTCCATGTCGCATGCGTACTCCTTTTTTCTGGTCTGTAGCTTCCTGTATTTGGCCGATTATGGTACCAGAACCAGTTCGATACTTCCCAAACTATTACTCGGACTAACCATTGGGCTGATCGCAATCACACGTCCAGTCAATCTGGTAGTTCTTGGGATGTTACCTTTCATTCTTGTTCGCGATAAGGACTTACCTACGCTGGGTTTTACTCGAACACTAAAAAACATAGCGATGCTCGGGCTTCCTGCTGTTGCCGTCATATTCGTTCAGTTGCTGGCTTACAAATGGCAAACAGGGCAATGGTTTGTTTACTCCTATCAAGGCGAGGGCTTCAATTGGGCTGAACCTCAGATGATCAACACGCTTTTCAGCTACAAACGCGGTCTATTTGTTTACGCACCTATTTGCTTGCTCAGTTTGCTTGGGTTAGTACAGCTTTGGAAACACTCCTCAGTAATGACCATTTCGCTTGTAGCTACACTCACGGTGGTAATCTATGTAGTTTCAAGCTGGCACGCCTGGGATTACGGCTGGGCGTATGGGTTGCGTGCTTATGTGGAGTTCTTGCCTTTGTTTGCCATTTTAATGGCGGCACTTCTTGCCAACGCTAAACCAACATTCAAAATCGTGTTTGCATTAGTTGCACTGCTCTGCGTTGCATACACCCAGATTCAAACCTATCAGGTAACGGAGAAAATCCTACCGCTTGCTGGCGTAGAAAAGCAGGAGTTCTGGAACATCTTCTTGCAGCTTTGAGTTAATTCCCCACATTTGTCTTTGTGAGACCTCAGAACGCATATACAAGGTTGAGAGGCATTGCCTCACTTCTCCTGCTGTTCGGCTATTTCCTGAATGTTGTTTCGTTTGAGAGTTTCCATCAAGCTGTTCACCATCATCATCACGCAGAACTACACACTGATGAAGCGGAAGCCGATGCTTGTCACAGAGCAATCTATCATGGAGATGTTTCTTCAGATTGCAACCACGCAAATCACATAACCGAATCACAGACCGATTGCGAACTCTGTAAGGTTCTGACTTCGCGAAGCAAGCAATTCATCGGAACCTCCCTTGTTGAAAACGGTCTTTTCAGTTTCTCTTCTCAAGATTTTAGCTTCGGTTCAGACATTGTTCTTGAACCTTCTCTACTCCAATCATTTCTTCGGGGTCCGCCCACCGCTTGATCTACGCAGGTCGGCTTTGGGCCGACAACATTCTCTTGCATCCATTTCGGATGTACCGTTTTAAAACTGTTAACCGATCAAGAAATGAGTTACGGAATAATCCGCGCTTGGAAAAGCGCATCAGAATACGAGCGAGTAGAGCAATTTCTACACGCCATCATAGAATCAGATAAGGAATACCTCTTAGAAAACTGCGCTGCAGACATTGAGTTTGTCGATGTGGTGGCTAACCAAACCCTGAACGGAGTTGAGCAACTCGAAGACCATTTAAAGGCCATCTGGAATCTGCCAAAAGGCAGTTTTGAGATTGCGAATATCGAAATGACCTACGCTGACAAGAGCGAAACCGCATCGTTTGTACTCAATACGGACCATAGGCAGGCTGTTGGTCTGCTGGTGGTTGAGGAAAGTAACGGACGCATCTCCCATTGCAAATTGGCTTTGAGCAAGCCAGAATAGTTGTTCATTCATTTTATTGCAACAGAGTTGCATGTTTAGAACGAATCACTACATTAGCCTCCGATAACTAATTATTAACCAAAAACATTTAATCATGGCAGACAAACTTTCATTTTATGATGTGAAGAGCAAGTCAAAGTTCGACTCTGACAAGTACGACATCCGTCAAGCAAAGAACGGACGTTGGTTCGCAGTAGCTAAAACACCAGCTGGTGGCGAAGCTTGGCGAGTGATCTCTGAAAAAGATGCGAAGCGTTTGAAGTAATATCAATCATTAATCATAACCAAAAACCAAAATCATGGCAGAAAAACTTTCATTCTACGATGTAAAGGCAAAAGCGAAATTCGAATCTGACAAGTACGATATTCGTGTTAAGAACGACCGCTACTTTGCTGTTACCAAATCACAATCAGGTCCGCACGAGTGCTGGAGAGTACTCTCTAAAGCCGATGGAGAGCGCCTGAAAAAAGGATAAGGTTCAACCGCAAAATCTTGAAAACCCGATTCTGAGGTACTTGGAATCGGGTTTTTAATTGACCTATTTCAGAGAAACCGACATCGGCACCTTTACCGTTATCACGAAGTTTCTTCCCTGTTCTGGTACATTTATCCAACGGTAACGGCTCAAGTGATTGAGATACCGCTGATCGGTTATGTTCTGCACAGAGAACCTGATCTGAAGGCTGGAAACGAACTTTTCCTTGTCAGATAATTTCAGATCGAAACCCAAACC
>JBJOHR010000060.1:0-8110 GCA_046047575.1 Bacteroidota bacterium
TGCCAATAACCATTCCTATCATCTTCTCCTTTGTTATGGCTCAGGTGGTCATCAACAATCCCGAAAGTCCCATGTCGTTCTGGTTGTCCATGATTCCGTTTACTTCGCCCATCATTATGATGGTGCGTATACCGTTCGGAGTTCCTTATTGGGAGTTGGCGCTGTCCATGCTACTGCTGGTCTTAGGATTTATTGCTACAACTTGGTTGGCAGGCCGGATCTATCGCACAGGAATTCTGATGTACGGAAAGAAGATCACATACAAAGAATTGTGGAAGTGGCTCCGCTACCATTGATCATATGCGAATAGCCGTTATCGATCTCGGTACGAACACGTTCAATCTCCTCATTGTCGATTTTGACGACAGAGGGGTGTTCCGCCCAGTTTTCAATGCTAAAGAAGCAGTCAAGATCGGAGAAGGAGCCATGAAGGTGGGCAAGCTTCAGCCTTTGCCCATGGAACGGGGAAAGAAAGCCTTGTCTGAGTATGTAGGCATCATTTCTGAACACCGATGCGATAGAACCTTTGCCTTTGCCACGTCCGGCATTCGAAGTACTTCCAATGGAATGGATTTCGTTAGAGAAGTTCGCAGTGAGATAGGACTTGATATCCATGTAATTGATGGAAACGAAGAAGCAGAGCTGATATATGAAGGAGTTGATCTGGCCGTGAAATTCACCTCGCAACCTATGCTTGTTATGGATATCGGTGGTGGAAGTACCGAGTTTATCATTGCAAACGACCAAGGTGTTATTTGGAAGAAAAGCTATGAGCTCGGAGTTTCCAGGATCCTCCAATTGCTAGAACCATCCGATCCGCTACGGAAGCGTGACCTTGAATCGTTGGATCTTCTGTTTGAGGAACAGCTTGACGAACTTGTTACAGCGTGCATCAATCATCAAGTGAAAACACTGATCGGCTCATCTGGAAGCTTTGACAGTTTTGCGGAAATGATGTGGCTAGAGTCTGGTTTTAATAAGACTACGAAGGAGGTTGTTTCGGAAGAAATGGACCTTGTTCAGCTCGAACATCTTCACGCTAAAATGCTGAAGATGGATTCAGTTTCAAGACGCGCCATTCCAGGTTTGGTGGAAATGAGGGTCGACACCATTCATCTGGCCTCATACATGGTGCAGTGGGTGTTGGCCAAATGCCGTTTGGAAAGGTTATTGCTTTCTACCTACGCATTGAAAGAAGGAGTGCTTCATAGGGCACTGGAAGACCGAATTTAGACTAGTACCAATTCCGTAATTAACTAATTCCCTAATCACCAAACCAAATGGCCAAGATCCTGATCATTGATGACGAGAGAAGTATTCGCAATGCAATACGCGAAATACTGGAGTACGAAAAGTTTGAGGTTGATGAGGCCGAGGACGGGTTGTCTGGTGTAGTCAAAGTCAAAGGAGGCAAGTATGACGTCATTCTGTGCGATATCAAAATGCCTAAAATGGATGGAACGGAAGTGTTGGAACGTATTCTGATGCTTGCTCCAGACACACCGGTGATCATGATCTCCGGACATGGAAATATTGAAACAGCGGTCGACTCTCTCAAGCACGGGGCTTATGACTACATCTCCAAGCCTTTGGATCTGAATCGCCTTTTGGTATCGGTTCGGAACGCACTTGATAGAACTGAATTGGTGGCCGAAACCAAGAAGCTTCGCAAAAAGGTCAGTCAGAAATACGAAATGATCGGTGAATCAGAAGGTATCAATCAGGTTAAGGACATGATCGAGAAAGTTGCACCAACCGATGCAAGAGTGTTGATCACTGGCCCGAACGGTACTGGAAAGGAACTGGTAGCCCGAGCCATACACGAGAAAAGCAATCGATCTGATGGTCCGATGGTGGAAGTGAACTGTGCAGCTATCCCGTCAGAGTTGATAGAGAGCGAGCTGTTCGGTCATGAGAAAGGTGCATTTACCTCTGCTATTAAGCAGAAGAACGGCAATTTTGAAACGGCCAATGGCGGAACGCTCTTCTTAGATGAGATCGGGGATATGAGTTTATCGGCTCAGGCAAAAGTGTTGCGGGCTCTTCAAGAACATAAGATAACCAGAGTAGGTGGCGAGAAAGAAATAAAGGTTGATGTACGCGTGGTTGCTGCAACAAACAAGGATCTCCGCAAAGAAATTGAAGCTGGAAATTTCCGAGAAGACCTCTATCACAGGTTGGGTGTCATTCTCATTAAAGTACCAGCACTCAACGAAAGAAGAGATGACATTCCACTTTTGGTAGACTACTTTTTAGATGCTATCTGCGATGATCAAGGAGTTGCCAAAAAGACAATTGAAGCTGCTGCCATTAAAGAACTGCAGGATTATAATTGGACTGGAAACATCAGAGAACTGAGGAACGTGGTTGAACGTTTGGTCATTCTCTCCGGTAAAACCATCACTAGGTCGGATGTAGAGAAGTTTGTGAAGTTGTGATAGACCTACCAACAAAAAAAGGCGCTAGAATTCTAGCGCCTTTTTTTGTTGGTTCAGAAAGTCTTACAATATCAACATGGCATCGCCATAAGAGTAGAATCGGTATTTCTCTTTCACCGCTTGGCTATAGGCTTCACGCATCAGGTCATACCCGGAAAATGCAGCAACCATCATAAGCAAGGTTGATTGCGGCATGTGGAAATTGGTGATCATACAATTTGGTACCTGAAAATCATAAGGAGGGAAGATGAATTTGTTGGTCCATCCTTCATACGGTTTCATGTGACCTATGGTGCTGACCGAAGTTTCTGCAGCTCGAACTGTAGTCGTACCTACAGCACACACTTTTTTCCTAGCGTCCTTAGAAGCGTTCACTATATCGCATGCTTCTTGCGTTATGATCAGCTGTTCGCTGTCCATCTTGTGCTTGGTAAGATCTTCAACCTCTACTGCCCTGAAAGTTCCAAGTCCAACATGCAAGGTGATCTCGGCAAAATTCACCCCTTTCAATTCCAAACGCTTAAGCAACTGCTTGCTGAAGTGCAGCCCAGCTGTAGGCGCGGCAACGGCACCTTCGTGCTTCGCGAAAACGGTTTGATATCGCTCCTCATCTTCCGGCTCCGCTGCTCGTTTAATGTATTTCGGAAGCGGTGTCTCCCCCATGTCGAAGATGGTCTTCTTGAATTCTTCATGACTTCCATCGTACAGAAAGCGCAGTGTTCTGCCTCTCGAAGTTGTATTGTCAATGACCTCGGCCACCAAGCTGTCATCGTCTCCGAAATACAATTTGTTTCCGATACGGATCTTTCTGGCAGGGTCTACAAGAACGTCCCAAAGTAAACTTTCGCGATTCAATTCTCGCAGTAGGAAGACTTCGATCTTGGCTTCGGTCTTCTCTTTCTTGCCCATTAATCTGGCTGGGAACACTCGCGTGTTATTGAGCAACATCGAGTCGCCATCATCGAAATAATCCAGAACGTCTTTGAACAGTTTGTGCTCAATGGTTCCAGTCTTACGATTAAGAACCATTAATCGGCTCTCTTCGCGATCTTGAGTAGGGTGGTAGGCTATTAACTCCTGCGGAATGTCAAATTTGAATTGTGATAATTTCATGTTGTTCGTTTTGAGCTTACGGGCCCATTTTTATGGGGCTGCAAAAGTATGAAAAGAGTTGGTGTTTCAGCTCTGTCTAGTTTGCCATTCGTCTCCGTGCATCAGGAACTGGAATTGATCGGCCGTAATGGCATCTTGAACGGAGAATTCTCCGATCCTGGTTCTTCGCAAGGCAGATAGATAGCCTCCAGATCGCAACGCTTTCCCAAAGTCGTGAGCCAATGACCGGATGTATGTTCCTTTGGAGCACGTAACACGAAAATCGACCTCAGGCATTACCCCAGACCGAAATCCGATTACCTCAAACTCACGGATCGTAATCCGTTTTGGCTGAAGCACCACTTCCTGGCCCTTTCTTGCCAATTCATAGGCTCGCTTGCCGTCTACCTGTTTGGCCGAGAATACAGGAGGCATTTGATCCAGCTCTCCCTCAAAATTCTCGGCTGTTTTCCTGACGAGTTCCTCAGTGATGTGATCGGTGGGAAATCCTGATTCCACTTCCGATTCAAGGTCGTAAGATGGAGTGATCCCACCCAAGGTTATGGTACCGGTGTATTCTTTCTCTGCGTCTTGAATGGCCGTGATCGACTTTGTCTTCTTGCCGGTACACACCACCAACAGACCTGTTGCCAATGGATCCAAGGTGCCTGCATGACCAACCTTGATGTTCTTAACCTTCAGTTTTCGTTTGATGATGCCGCGCACACGGTTTACAATAGAAAAACTGGACACGCCAAGTGGCTTATCGAAAAGCAACACTTCGCCTTTTTGATACTCGAGATCCTTCAAATCAGACTTTCGGCATGACGGCCACCACAATGGCCACAAATCCTACAACAAAACAGTAGTATGAGAAGTAACGCAGTTGAGCATTGCGCACTAAGGCGATCATCCACTGGCATGCAACAAGGCCGGCACAGAATGCTCCGGTAAAACCGACCACCAATGGCATGGAATTCACAAAGTCGGCACCTATGTTCCCGTCCAGAACATCCTTGGCGATCTTTCCAAGTATCAAAGGTACCACCATCAGAAATGAGAATCTGGCCGCTCTTTCGCGATCGATCCCAAGTAGTACTGAAGTGGAAATTGTTGCACCAGACCGACTGATGCCGGGAAGGATGGCAATGGCCTGCGAAATTCCAATGATGAACGCGTTGAGAAAACTGACCGGTTTGCGAGTGTTCTTGGCCTTGTCAGCTAAAAAAAGTAACCCTCCGGTAATGAGGAGCATGAAGCCTACCAGCAACACTTGTCTGCTGAAAAGTGCTTCAATCTGTTCGTCAAACAGCAATCCGATGATAGCTGCCGGAACCATGGATATGATGATCTTCAAGGAGAATTCCGATTCTTCGTTCCGTTTAAACTGAAACAGGCCTTTAAGAATGGTCCAAATGTCCTTTCTAAAAACGACAACCGTACTTAAAGCCGTGGCTGCATGAACAACTACCGTGAACAACAGGCTTTCCTGAGGCAGACTTTCATCGCCTACAAGAGCTTTTCCAAGTTCCAGGTGCCCACTGCTGCTCACAGGCAGAAACTCTGTAAGACCCTGAATAATGCCTAGAATAAGGGCTTCCCAGAATCCCATCTATCAGGATTTTGCGCGATACATAATGCCCACTATCTCCAAGGCGAAGCCAATAAGTACAATAATGGGCGCTACGGTGATCCTACGGTCGCTGAAGATCTCTTCGCTGAAGGCTGTGGGATCTTCCGATCCGCCTCCGGCCATAAGCATGAAACCGACCATGATGAACAGCACACCAACTATGGTTATGATGTAATTCTCTTTTCCAAAAGCGAATTCCTTATCGCCACCTGTTTCTTTTCCCATGATCAGTAATATAATTCGTCCGCGTTCAGTCGCAGATATTTTCTAACGGCAAATGTCGTGCTTAAGAATGAGATGATGAACCCAAGTACCAACACGGCAGCAAAGAGCGTAAGAACGATCTGCATGTCATCCAGTCCGAAGAGTTCGGGTACATTCTGATTGGCCAAGTAGATGACACCTGCCAGTAAGGCGTTGGCAACTACAGCCCCGATCAATCCTCGGCCTACACCTTCTATGACAAACGGTCTTCGGATAAAATTTTGAGTAGCGCCTACCAACTTCATGGAATTGATCAGAAACCGTTTCGAATAGACGGATAGCCGAATGTTATTGTTGATCAGCGAAATGGCGATCAAAGAAAGTAGTCCGCAGAAAACCAGTATCACAATTCCAGCCTTGCGGACGTTTCTATTGATCACTCTGATCAGATCCACCGGATAATCGATCTCATGGATCATTTCATTCTTCAACAGGTCCGACTGGATCTCAACGATTCCTTCATCAGTGGCAAAATCCGACTTTATCTTAACGTCAATGGAACGCTTCAGCGGGTTATAACCCATAAATCCCACGAAATCCTCTCCCAGCGTTTCCTGAAGATATTCGGCAGCATCTTCTTTAGACACGTATCTCGTGCTCCGAACAAAGTCAGACGCATCCAGGAATTTCTGAAACTGGATGATGTCCACATCCTTTGCCTCATCTTTCATGTAGATGGTGAAACCGATGTTCTCTTTCACGTAGCTGGAAAGTGCATTGGCATACAACAGCACCAATCCAAGCAGGCCAAGCATGAAGAGCACCAACGAAATACTCACAATGGCAGTAACATTACTGCGCCAGATCTGCTGTTTATGTGCTTTTTCCTCTGCTGATGCCATTGGTTTGAAGTCGGGCTAAATTACACTTTTTGAACGCGGACAAACACCGATTTAACGTGATTTAAGAAGAGGCGATCGTTAACTTCGCGGCTCGCTAAAAAAGAGAGGCAATGCAGTATCATCCGGAGAAGATCGAGAAGAAGTGGCAGCAATATTGGGCCAAGAACAAGACGTTCCGTGCAGAGAACAATTCTGAAAAACCCAAATATTATGTGCTCGACATGTTCCCGTATCCTTCGGGCGCGGGGCTGCACGTGGGGCACCCGCTGGGCTACATTGCTTCGGATGTATATGCGCGCTACAAGCGTTTGAAGGGCTTCAATGTGCTGCATCCGATGGGGTACGATTCGTTCGGATTGCCTGCCGAGCAGTACGCCATTCAGACAGGAACACACCCTGCCATTACCACGGTGAAGAACATCGACACGTTCCGCAGGCAGATGGACAACATCGGGTTCAGTTTCGATTGGGACCGCGAGGTGCGGACTTCCGACCCATCGTACTACAAATGGACGCAGTGGATCTTCCTACAATTGTTCGATGCATGGTACTGCAAGAATGCAGATGCGGCACGGCCAATCTCGCGTCTCGTAAACGAGTTTGAGCAACACGGAAACAAGGATGTGAATGCGCATTGCGATGAAACACCTCTGTTTTCGGCTGATGAATGGAACAGTTGGGATGAGGGGAAGCAGCAGACCATCCTTTTGAATTACCGCATTGCGTACCTAAGTGAAGCGTTCGTGAACTGGTGTCCTGCCTTAGGAACTGTGCTTGCCAACGATGAGGTGAAAGACGGTGTTTCGGAGCGTGGCGGTTATCCCGTGGAGCGCAAGTTGATGAAACAGTGGAGCATGCGCATCACGGCTTATTCGCAACGTTTGCTAGATGGTTTGGAAGACCTCGATTGGAACGAAAGCTTGAAGGAACAACAGCGCAATTGGATCGGTCGCTCAGAAGGTGCTTCCATAAAATTCAAAGTAATTGATGGGAAGTCAGATGTCAAAGATCGGATGTCAGAAAATGGAAATCTGACGTCTGATGTCTCAAATCTGAAATCTGAAATTGAGGTATTCACAACCCGACCTGATACCATTTTCGGAGTATCATTCATGACCTTGGCGCCAGAGCATGAGCTGGTAGCGCAGATCACCACTCCTGAGCAAAAGGCGGAAATTGAAGCGTACATCCAAAAGGCGAAAGCCAAATCGGAGCGCGAACGGATGGCCGATGTGAAAACCGTTTCTGGTGCCTTCACGGGCGCGTATGCGCTTCATCCTTTTACGGGAGAACCGATTCCTATTTGGATCGGTGATTACGTGTTGGCGGGTTACGGAACGGGTGCGGTCATGGCAGTTCCGAGCGGTGACCAGCGCGATTGGAATTTCGCGAAGCATTTCAACCTGCCAATTCCGCAGGTAATTGCCTCCCCTCCTGGAAAGGAGGGGTCGGGGGAGGTCGAACCTGACCAAGCCAACGAAAGCAAGGACGGCATTCTGATGAACTCCGATTTCCTGAACGGAATGAAGGTGAAAGATGCTATCCGCGCGGCCATCGCGAAGCTGGAGGAAAAAGGCATCGGCAAGGGCAAGATTAACTACCGTCAGCGCGATGCGGTCTTTGGTCGTCAGCGCTATTGGGGCGAACCGATTCCGATCTATTACAAGGATGGGGTGCCGTATCCGATCAACAAGTTGCCGTTGGAATTGCCTGAGGTAGAAAAATACCTTCCTACCGAGGCTGGCGACCCTCCATTGGGCAATGCCGAAAACTGGAACTGGGACCCTGAGAAGGAAGCGATTGTTGCTAATGGTAAAGGTTATCCGATTGAACTTTCAACC
>JBJOHR010000061.1:0-3189 GCA_046047575.1 Bacteroidota bacterium
CACATGCACACTGGGAGCGATATTCTTGATGTTGGAGTGTTTCTACGTGGTTCCGAAATTCTACTGGAGGCAGCTTTTCATTTCAAGGAGTTGGAATACATCGATTACGGAAGCGGATTTAAAGTGGCCTACAAACCGAATGATGTTGCTACCGACATCGAGGATTTGGGTAAGCAACTCAGCATTCAATTCAAACAGTTCTGTAAAGAATATGGCCGCGATCTTGAATTGGCATTTGAACCAGGTAAATTCCTAGTAAGTGAATCGGGCACATTCCTATGCAAAGTGAATGTGGTGAAACAGACAACAGCAACCGTATTTGCTGGGGTCGATTCCGGTTTCAATCACTTCATTCGGCCTATGTTCTATGATTCATACCATCATATTACGAACGTCAGTAATCCCGAAGGACCTGAACGTATTTACACGGTGGTGGGCTATATATGCGAAACGGACACCTTTGCGTGGGACAGAAAAATTGCTGAGATCCGTGAAAACGACATCTTGGCATTCCATAATGCCGGAGCTTATGTCTATGCTATGAGTAGCAACTACAATTCGCGCTTGCGCCCAGCTCAGATACTGATCAAAGATGGTAATTCCCACCTCATCAGCAGGCGCGAAACCATTGATGACCTGCTTGCAACGCAGGTTGATGTGGGAGATCTATTCAACGGGTAGAAACTTCAAAGACCTTTACCAACGATGCTTTTGGCCGCAATGCGAGCGGTAAGCACACAACCCCCTAAGAAAGTACCTTCCAAAGCGCCTTTGCCATGCGAGCCGCCTCCACCAAAACCGGCAGCTTCTCCTGTGGCATATAGACCTGGAATAGGTTCAGAAGTGCCGTTCACGGGTTTACTCATTACTCTTCCTCCCAGATCGGTCTGTATTCCACCGAGGGTTTTCCGTGAAAGAATGGATTCCCGAATAGCGATAAGTGGCATGGCTGATGGATCCAGTATCTTTTGGAATTTGCAGGTTCGCACCTTGTCGCCTCTGTATTGACGAGCGTGTGCTATTCTACGCAGTTGTTCATCATTATGAAAATTCGGGCCACGGTCGATCATCGCATCATATGGCAGCACGCTATCCTTTACATGCTGCAGCTTGACATCCTCCGTTCCTTGCAGGGCATTCATTTTAAGTACCAGTTCTTCCAACGAATTTCCTGTAACGAAGTCTGGGGAATTAAGCATGTCGTTCACCAACTTCTTGTTTCCTAATAGGATATCTTTCAAGAACTTGAAAAGGTTCTTATCGCGGATCGCCTCATTACTTTCAGCACCGCTGATGGCAAATTCCTTGATCATGATCTTCATGTTCAATATCTGCCAACTGTACTTTTTCTCCTGCTTACAAATCTCCTCCACCGTCCATCGCGTATCGTAGGCAGTTATCAATGGGTTCGGGCCAAAGCGTTTTCCTGTATGATCAAGCCATAAGGCCGATTTAGGAGGAACCAAACTGAGACCGTGGTCTTTCCATTTGGGACGTGGATGCCGAACCCCAGCTGCGTAATGCCAAGCCCAATCCAAGTTGGTCACATTGCCCTGGATCTTTTCCACGGCATCGTGCATATCGCCTAAGGCGTATGGATGCGAACCATTGAGTATGATCTCTGGCGGATCGCCCCAAGGCTTGTACCAGGTTTCTTTCACACGCTGAATGTTGCCGCCCAGACCGCCTGTTGCAACCAACACATTGTCTCCTTTGGCAATGAATGGCGATTCGGCAGCCTCATCCATTCCCTTTATTCCAACCACACTTCCACCTTCAAGCAAAAGTTCTTCTCCCTTGTGGCGATAAACCATCTGAAGATGCGATGAAGCCCTAGGATGCGCTTTCAGACTTCGGATCAGGTCATCCGTCAATCCCTTGCCTGTTCCCCATACCATGTGGAACCGAGGATACGAGTTACCCGGACCATAATGACCACGTTCCACCCAATGAACCACAGGAAAGAACTTGGTGCCATGTTCTTTGGTCAACCAACGATACACATGGTCGGTGCACATACTTACATATTGCTCCGCCCACTGCTTTGGCAGGACATCATTTTCTCCGAAACCTGCCACCGAAAGCCAATCGCGCAACGCAAGATCAACACTATCCTTCATACCAGCTCTGCGCTGCAAGGGCGTATCTACGAAAAACATTCCACCGAAACTCCACTTGGCCAAACCACCAAGCTCCTCCTCCACATCCCGGTCTATGACCAGTACTTTTTGGCCTTCATTCAGCAGTTCGATAGCAGCGGCAATGCCCGCAATTCCGCCTCCTACTATAACAGCATCTGCCCTGTATTCTTTCATGATATGAGTATTATGAGCGCTAAAGTTAGGAGAAACGGATATTGATCGGGATGGCTGTACCGGTTTACGTCCATTCGATGTAAAATCTACTTCCCGTCAAACTGAATGTTAAGAACTATTGAATAGTTCGACATTTTTTAACACTTGAAAGTGATCGTTTCTGATAGTTTCGTGCTGCATTAAACAAGAAAATGAGAAACACACTACTTCTGTTAAGTTCCGTTCTACTCTCGGCACAGCTTTTCGCACAAAGTCTATCTGGTGTAGAAAGCGTTGAATATGACCCGATCAACAACCGCTACCTTGCATCGTCAGATAACAGTTCCATCGTTGCCATCGCACCAAATGGCGGTCTATCCTATTTTGGATCGGGAACCGTGGCAGATTATGGAATGGAGGTTATTGGCAATGAGATATTCGTCATTGCCGGAACTCAGATCCGTTGCTACGACCTTGATACGGAGAATATGGTATGGGCCCAAAGCATCAGCGGTGCCAATTTTCTGAATGGCATGGGTTCTAATGGTGTCGATAGCATCTGGTTTACAGATTTCAGTAACAAGGACATTTTTGCGTTGAACATCAACGACCCTTCTGATTATTCCATGTTGGTGAACAATACGGAGCAAACCCCGAACGGAATCGTTTACGATGGAGAAAATAATCGATGCCTCTTCACCACTTGGGGAAATCCAGCGCACATCAAAGCCATGGATCTTACCACCAACGCTATAACTTATGTTGTTCAGAATACAGGAGTTGGCAATATTGATGGCATTGATAAAGACGCAGATGGTAACTGGTACATCTCATCTTGGAGTCCAGCAAGGATCACCAAATACACGAATGATTTCGGCTCATCGGAAACCATTGT
>JBJOHR010000062.1:0-10027 GCA_046047575.1 Bacteroidota bacterium
TCAGGTCGTCCCAGCCATCTTGATCAAAGTCGTACAATGATAGCCCATCGCTTAAATGGTAGGTATTGGCAGGATATGATGCAATTCCTGTTGAAGACGATACATCAGTAAATGAAAAGGTCTGTGCGTAGATCAGAGAAGGAAACAGAAGTAGGAGGTGTAGGAATACGTGCTTTAGACCCATTAACAAAAGTTAAGTTATAGGCAGAAAAGTTAATATTTTAGAATCAAATCTGGTAATAAAGAGGAAAAGATACACATTAGTATGATGTTGAATTTTATTTTAGACTAGAAGCGTGATGTCTTTACTGGCCGATGCGACTCAGAAATGGTACACCGCTGAAAATGCCATAAAATTGGCCAACTCGATAGTGGTCGGTAGCGTTTTGTATGCCGCATGTTCTGATGGAAAGGTTGTGGTGGCTAATACCAAACGATCGTAGAAAAAATGCTTCGTTTTACCCGTGGAGGAAGACGGTAATGCCATATATCATCACGTAGTAACGAATTTATTGGCACTGGTACCTCGACCATACAACAGAAAAGGGGACCCATCGGATCCCCTTTTCTATGTATTGTGCTGGCTCTCAGATACGAATGTCGCAACTCGGACCCGCGATGCGCAGGATATCAATCAACCTTGTTCCCTTGCATTTCGGCCTCTTTCTTCTTGGCCTCTTCCAGCTCTATGGGCTGTGAGTTGAATTTTGCAGCAATCTCCGGATTCTTCACACCCAGTGATTCTACTTGTTGTTGCAAGGCCTCTGCCTCAGCCAAGGTCTTGAACGAACCGATGGTATAGATCTTTAATCCTCCTTCGGTGGTTTTCATTTCAACGCCATGTTGGGCAATCAGCTTAGAAAGCCTATCTAACTCAATCCGCAAACGGTATTCTTTCAGTTCAACTCCATATTGTAGCACATCCACGTCTTCAAAATCCAGCGAAACTCCCTTAGGCTGATTCTTGGCCACATCAAATCCAACCACACCTATGTCAACCCCCACTTCAGGAATGTAGTCCGCGTTCACACCAAAAGCCTCATCAATTCCGCTCTCAATAAGTTCGTTCTGTTTCTTTTCCGCCTCCTCAAAGGTGTTAAAACTGCCCAGCGTGAAAACTGAGATGGAATCATTCACCTTATGTTCCACCAATTCTTCCATTTTGGCCAAACGCAATTTGATCTGGGTCGGAATATCGTAGTTCGTGTAGGTTCCTACGTGCACGGTATAATCCGGATCAACGGATTTCTGAGAGAACAGCCAATCCTGATTCATATCCTTTCTCAGCAACGATGCCGTATCCTGTCCGTAAGTCTTATAGATCTCTTGGTAACTGATAGCCACACCGTTAGGGTCAACTATCTGTCCTGGTGTAGTCTTCAATTGCTTGTCGCGGTAATCAGGAATACCATCACCATCCTCATCTGCTGGACAACCTTCCGAATCGACCACCAATCCTTTAGGGGTGGCTCCGCATTTGTCCTTGAAGTCAGACACGCCATCACCGTCAGAATCCTCTTCAACCAGTTCGCCAATGTTCGCATAATCCGCTCCAGCTACATCAATTTTCGGGGCCTTTTTCTTGAATGGGTCAAACCGGAAGTACAGCGACATGGAAGTGTATAGAAACCCGTCATTCGATAGGAAACCTCGGTCTCCCGCAACAGCTCCGTCAATATTATCCGTGGTGGTAAAATAGTAGTGAGCACCTAATCGAACAGCCACATTTCGGTTAGCATTGAAATCAATACCCGCACCCACCGGAATGGAAACAGCCGTGATGGGGAATTTTGTCAAGCGAGTCTCATATTTGAAATCGCGCTCAATGATCTGGACGTTGTCGGTCTGAGGGCTGCTCTGGTCCACATTGCGGATCAGACCATCATCCCAATAGTAGTAATCGTATGTTACCAGATCACCGTTGCCATTCGTTACCGTGGTCTGAAGGTCCGTGTAAATGTCAAAATCAGAATAGCTTACACCGACCGTAATGAAAGGAGTAATACCTTTGGGATCTCTGATGAAGTTCTGAAAATTGTAGGTCAAGCTGGCACCGGCCGTGAACACTTTCGATTCAAAATTGCGGTGCTGACCGTAATTGTTCTCGTTGCCGTTCAGTTTACCCATCAGTACATCTACATTCACCTCAAGGTAATTCGTCACCTTTCCACCGATACCGAAACTGTATCCAGCACGATTACCTACGCGGTGCACGGTGGTGTTGTCGCGGTCTATGACATCTCCGAAGTAGTTCATAAGGCCAATACCGCCATGTACGTTGGCCATGAATCGGAACGGAACTTTCTCTTTCGGACCTTTACTCTTGGACTCTATTTTCTTTTCCTCTTTCTTTTCGGCCTTCGCTGGCTGCTCCTTGCTAGGTTCAGCGGCTTTGTTATCTTCCGTTTTCTCCTGTGCAACAACAGGTAGCAAGAATATCACCGATAGCAATGACAGTACAATAAATCTCATGGTTCAGGGTGTTGATGGCGCAAAGGTAATCATGTTGACTGTTAATCTTCAAAGAAGAGGTCGATCAATTCATAGATCATCGCCTCGGTGTAAGGAGATTCCCCTCTGTGGAAGCGAGCAATCATGGCATTTACCTCATCTGGGGTCAGTTTACCGTCCTTGTTGGTATCAACTTCTTTGAACTTGTTCGCTAAGAAGCGTTCTGTATCAGATAGGCCGTCTTTTTGGTAATTATCCAAAATGTTCAACGTTCCATCGATGTAAACCGCCATGGTGCCACCGAAGTCAATCACCTTGGCACCTTCCATATATTCGTTATAGAAGTCAATAAGATTGAACAACTGCGAAACACCTAATGGCGAAACACCTTCTAGTACGTCCTCTATAACTCGCATTACCTCGTCTGCTGTAATGATGCCGTCATTGTTGTAATCGGCATCGCTAAATTCTGGCGGAATGGTGGTACTTATATTCTCTTCTTTGGTTATTGACAGTGGTCGGGTAGGAGAGATGACTTTTTCATCTACCATCTTCTTGTATACTTTATCCACGCTTTTGAAGACCTGATCCACTGATCCGGCCTGCTGCGGTGTTTGGCTGAAAACTTCCTTGCTGATCTCATCGAACAGTTGGTCAAATTCGCCTTGCTTTTCCACTTGATTCTGAATGTTGAGCATCATAATGGCAAGTTTAGTGGAATCTTCAGCGGTCAACGGTGCACGCTTTGCCAATATTCCACTCGGATATACCTTATGCATGTTGGCTCGTATGGTGGCAAGCGAATCGGCATATTCGGCCAGCATTCGTTCATCTGTAAGAGTAACACCTTCCAGATCCACTACAGCTTCTGCCTTGGTAGCTTCTTCGTTGTCTCTATAGTCTGCAATCACATCCAAGTCTGTATCAACCGGACATCCGTTTTCATCCACCTTTACCCCGGTTGGAGTCAGGGCACATTTGTCATCAAAATCGTTCACCCCGTCCGCATCGGTATCGGCCATTTGCATGGCATAGAAATCAACTTCTTCGTAATACTTGTCTTTCTGCGACTTGGTATAGCTTTGACCAACCCCGATGCTATAGCTGACTGACATGCTGGTGAAAAGGAACATGTCATTTCTGGAATCGCCTGCCCGTTGTCCAGTTCCTTCGTCAGAAATGTCATCAATAAGATCGGTGAAGGTGTAGTAGAAACCTGCGCTCAGTTTGGCACTAAGCCTTTTGCCCATCTTAAAGTCTAGTCCAGCCGTAACAGGCAGAGAGAAGGTGAACTGATCGTACTTTCCCAAGCCGTCAATGTTCTCATCTCGCAGGTCGGTTTCGTAGGTATAATCCCGTTGCAATGCCACAGCTTGTTCCGCGTTCGGGTCGTTCTGGTTCAAACTCATGATGGATCCGTCATCCCAATAGAAATAGCGGTTTCCATTAGCATCGAACATGTCAGATTTACTGTCGAAATTGATGAACGAAACTCCGAATCCGATGAAGGGCTGAACAATGCCAGGCTTCTTATAAAGGTGATTGAAATTGTAGCTCAGACTAGCAGAACCAATGAAGGTTTCCGATTTGAAGTTCAAACTGCGGCTTGTGTTGCGCTCATTCACCGCAATGTTACCGTAGATGGCTGTCAGGTTAATGTCGAAGTGTCTTGAAAGGTTGGCGCTTCCTTCTACTTGAATTCCGTAAGTACTGGTAAAAACGTGCTGATAGTTATTATCGTTCACATCTCCGAAAAACGTGAATACACCTGCTCCGATTCCTACTCTTGGTGCTAGCAGCGCATCCCGTCCTCGGTTGTCAACGTAATACGGGTTGTTCGTTTGACCGAAACTGACGATTGTAGTAAGGTTGAGAATGGCAAAAAGGAAAATTCTTTTCATGGACAGCTATGCACAAATTCAGCTAAAAGTAACCAAACCATCATTCTTGTTCAAAATAATAGTCAATAAGATCCTGAATGTCAGAAACCGACCTAACGGCCTCACCCTCAAAGAGTAGGTCAATGAAGTGCAGCACCTCATCTGGCGATATCCAGCCATTACTGTTCAGATCAGCCCAATGGAATCCTCCCGTTTCCTTCGGACTCGAATTCGCCAGATCGATCAGATTCACCTCTGCATTCTTCGGATCGTCCACTTCGGTCGATGTTTCATTCGATTCTACTTCAGTTGCGTGGGAGGATTTGGCAGCTTCATCTCCAGTATTCTGGTCATTGGCTTCATCGAATTTCTCTTCGCCAGTTAGGCTTTCATCCATGCCTACCAAAGGAATTTCGGCTTCGTTATTACCTTCAGGTGAAGTGCCAACGGTAATTGATTCAGTGACATTGGAAGCGGACTCTTCCTCAGCTTCCGAAGTATCTTCTTCATTCACGGTTGCCTGTGCATCGGTGCTATCCGCTTTCGCGGGGGCATCGGCCAACAGTGGCTCCGTCTGTTTCTTAGGTTTGGCCGATGGTTTGGTGGCGCCCAAAAACACGCTTAATCCCAATGAACCATACAGGTGATTATCATAGGCTGAATTTCCAGCTCTGACTCCTACGCTTTCGGCATTCACGTTATCGATCATGTCGGTGAAATTGAGGACATAGGCAAAGGAAGCGTTCAGTCCAACATGTTTCGAAAGTTGAAGTCTGATACCAGCATTGAAGGGCATAGTAAAAGCCGTTTGCGAATATTTTCTGAAACCGTCAAGATTAGCATCTCTCAGATCTGTTTCATATTCGAAATCACGTTCCAACTGCGTTGCTTCAGAAACGTCTACAGTTCCCTCTGTTTCCGCGTAAATGGATCCATTCGTCCAATAGTTATAGGTTTTTCCGCTCCTGTCTTTCAGATCGCCCTTGGAACGAAAAAAAACTGCACCCACTCCAAATCCGATGTAAGGCTGGATGAGTTGACGTCCATCTGCTTTAGGTTTAAGCAGTGGGTAAAAATTATATTCCAGATTCAATCGCTGACTGAAGAGCGAGGTGCGATAGTTAAGGTTGTTGGTTCCTCGTTGCTCCTCACCATAAAGGGAACCGCTGAATAGTTCAAGCGATAAGTTCAGATACTTTGCAATTCTCTGTGTGATGGTCAGCTGATAACCCAACTGTCTGAATGGAGATGGACCTTCCGATAAGGGCACATCCGTAAAACCATGATTGAAGCCAACGTTCAGGCTTACCGTAGGGAGTGGGATCAGCTTATTGTCGCGCGCCAAAGTATCTGCCACATTTTGGCCGATTGAGACGCTTGGGCTTGCCAAAAGCAGGATGATGAGCTGAAATTTCCTTGATAGAAGTCCCATTACCGATGTCAAGGTAAAAAATAACCCAGGCTTTCAGGGGCCTGGGTTAGAGTTCTTGTGGTTAGCAAAGCTTATTGACCAGCAATTTCCAATGCTTCTTTAACGTGAATTCTTACGCCATCGTTGTATGCCGTAACGAATGTACCTTCAACACCGCTATTGTCTCTCAATTCATTGCTAAATGTCTTGGCTGGACGGTATGAACCGAATTCACCGATTACATACTTGTTAAGACCCTCATGTTCCTCGATGATCACAGCTTCAGATATTCCATATTTCTGTTGGAAATACGCTGGGTCAACTTTATTAGGACCGGCAGCTATCTGTACTCTGAAAACCAAACCTGGTTTTGATTTTAGCATGGAATCATTGTAATTATCTGCAGGAGCTGGGGCCGGGGCAGGTTTTGGAGCTAGAGCAGGCTTAGGCTCTTCTGGTTTTGGTGTCGGTTTGGGAGCGGGAGCTGGTTTTTCTTCCACCACTTCTTCGGCAACCTCAGCAACTTCTTCAACTTCTTTAGCTACCTCTTCCACAACTTCTTCAGCCACTTCTTCCACTACCTCAGCAGTTTCGGTCACAACTTCTTGTACAGGCTCCTCTACTTTTGCTACCGGAGCAGGCTCTTCAACTGGAGCTGCCTTTTCTCTGGCAGCCTGAGCAGCATCTTCTTTGGCTTTCTGATCAGCCAAGATCTTATCCATGGCAGCTTGTTGCGCAGCCTCGCTTTGGTCGCTCTGAATAGTGATGATATCCTTTGGAATAACAAATTTCTCCGTTTCATTGTCCTTGATATAGGCAAACGACCCATCTATGATCTGATTGCCACTCAATGAAGGGTCAACATTTATCTTGTATGAAACTTTAAAGTCCCCGTTAGGCAAAGCCATCCACAAGAACTTGACCTTTTGCTCCTTAAAAGAGAAAGTTGCATTGGCCGTTTCTCCCGCCTCTGCAGTAAATCCCGGAGGCAACATCTGCTGAAGCTTGGCAAAGCCGGAAACATCTCCTTTGGCAATATTGATTTCCATAGTGAAGCTACTTCCTGGAGCTGCAGTTGCAGGTAATTTGGTAGTAACCGCAACTTGCGCCAACAGAGAGCCTGAGAACAAAATGGTGGTTAATGCTGTGAGTAGGGTAGATCTTGTGATCATGCTGTTTGTTTTACTTTTTATTGGGGGTCTAAGGTATTATTTTTTGCTATTGGTCGAAGAAGTAGTCAATGAGGTCATTGATGTATCCTGAGTTCACATCCAATTCGCCATCAAAGAACAGGTCGATGGCATTATACACTTCTCCAATGGAAATGTTACCGTCACCGTCAACATCCGCAAGTTTAAATTTCGAACCGCTTGATCCTGAATCATTGACATCTTCCTTAATGGGTTTCGGTCTGTATATAGCGGCCATATCGGGATAAACCTCGAACATCTGCGCTCTGATGGTGGCAACAGTATCATTTGCCCCGGTTAGCATGTCGTCCGTTATACCCACACCGTTTCCATCAACGTTGAGTTCGGGGTTCGTATTGGGCTCGTTGTCAGCAAAGTCGGGCACACCGTCTCCATCGCTATCCAATGGACAACCTGCTTCGTCAACAACGGCACCCTTCGGTGTTTCCGGACACTGGTCATTAATGTCGGCAATTCCATCCCCATCAGTATCTCCGTTCAGTGAAGCAAATTCCATCTCATCATAAGGTGATTTCTTCTCCTTTTTAGGTGTGAAGAAATCGAAGTGGTACGAAATGGCGGTATAAAGAAACATATCGTTCAGTTCATCACCTTTCCTACCATCAACGCCATCTTTCGTATAGTTGTCGATTAGGTCGGTGAGTGTGTAGGAGAATGTGGATGACAACCGAATGATAGATCTTGGCGAGACTCGGAAGTTCAATCCAAAGGTGACGGGCACCGCAAATGCAAATTGGGCGTAGTTACCTAGACTGTCTAAGTTTGCCTTTCTGAGGTCCGTTTCATAGACGTAATCCGCACGCAATATGTCGGCTTGGTCAATATTCGAATTGTCTTGAAGTTGAGGTAGACTTCTTATCGTACCATCCGACCAATAATTGTACGCCACACCGTTCTCATCCTTCAGATCTCCCTTGGCATCGAAATTCACAGCGCCAACGCCTACTGATATATACGGGTTCAAAAACCGTTTAGCTGGAAGCAGACCCGCAAAACTATATTCAGTACTCAGATTGAAAGTTACAATGTCGCTACTGAAATTGAGCATCCGTTCTCTGTCTCTGGCAGACATTTTACCGTAAGCCACGTCAAATCTCAATCCCCAAGAAGGTGTGAAGTTCTTGATGACACTTGCTTGAAAACCATAATTGTTAATAAGCGGATTGGTTCGCTCGTTATTGTTTATCTCGCCAAAGTAATTGAACACACCCGCACCTAAACCTATGATAGGCTTGTAAATGGCGTTCTCCTTGTTCCAGGCATCTCTAGCATCTCGTTTAGCTGCTTTCTCAGCCTTCAGTTCCTCTGCCGAACGCTCTTCGTTCGCCACAGACTCAGTATCCTGAGCGTAGGTCAATAAGCCCAATCCTGAAATCAGAAGAACGGTGAAAAGTCTTTTCAACATCTGTGGCTTATTGCTCGAAGAAGAAATCTATGAGGTCATGAAGCTTAGCAGCAGAGAAGTCCAATTCCCCCTCAAAGAAGGCATCAATAGCCCATGTGATCTCATCTGCAGAAATGAATCCGTCTGCATCACGGTCAATTTGAGAAAAATCTCCAAGTTCCTGAGATTTCTGCTCTTCAGCTGGTTTGTCGAATGAGTAGTAGTTTCCAACTCTTGCCAGTTCCATGCTAGGATATGCTTCATACATGATGCTGTGTGCAACAGCATTCGTGTCGGGCAATACGATGAAGTCAGGGTCTATGGTTACACCACTTGCATCGACAAGAGCAGAATCGGCAGAAGTTTCTGCATCACGGTAATCAGGAACACCATCATTATCAGAGTCCAGCGGGCAACCTGAAGCATCTACCGCAGCTCCGGAAGCAGTGCCTGAGCACAGGTCCTCTACGTTGATAACACCATCGCCATCATCATCTGCATTATCCAATGCTAGGAAATCAAATGAATCAAACATGGTCGAATCAGGTTTAGGACTCTTGGCGGCAATGTTATAAGCGAAACCGATGGATGTGTAAAGGAAATGATCGGTCTGTTTGCCGTTCTTGTATGCATCCAAATGATCGCTCAAACTCCAGTAGTAAGTAGCGCTGATGTCAGCATGAAATTTATTGCCGAACTTGTAACGAAGACCAAGACCAAAAGGGAATGCCAAGGCCCCTGTTTCGAGCTTACTTCCATCAAAGGATTCAGTCACTTTGGTTTCATACTTATTGTCAATATCAAGCACGGTGGCTGTCCCAAGGTTTTCCTGAGTTTTTGCACGGTCTCTTACGGTGCCATCGTTCCAGTAGAAATACTGACGACCTTCTGAGTCATTAAGGTCAGTGCGATGAGTCATTTTGAAGATGTATCCAACTCCACCGAACAAGTAAGGCGACCAGTTTGAAGCTCTGTTGATGAACAGGTTATTGTCCAGATAAACATTGACCTTGAAATCAAGATTCATGATCTCTGTCTCAATGTTTCTATTCTCTGACTCGATGGGCGAGCGTTCTGTTTCTCCTAACCATCCATAAAGGAAGTTCAATGAGAAACCCACAGCGCTGAATGTTCGATGTTCAATTCCACCATTGATTCCCCATTTCCAATTGGTGGTATTGTACAGATTGATGTCGTCAGAAATGTCATCACCCATTAAGGACAGATTTCCGCCACCGACATAGATGTAAGGCAACTTATTGTCATAGTAAGGAGGACGTGGCTTCTTCTCCTTCTTTTCCTTCGGTTCCTTTTCTGTTTTCTCCTTTTTGGCTTTAGTGTCCTCAACTGCCGCATCTTGTGCGAAAGAACCGATAGAGACAGTAAGAATGAGAATTGAGAGTAAAAGTCTAAGCTTCATCCGGGTAGGTATTACGCTTGTTGGGGTTGTTTCGATGCGCGTAAAAATAGAATAAATCTCAGAAATGCCGATGGGCAACATTCTCTTGACAAGTTGGCTGCCTATAAGCGCTGATCTAGAAATTGGGCTTGATGCTGTACTTGGAATAGAAGTCGGTGATATGGGAGGTAGCGGCTTGGGCTGTATCAACCACTGCCAAAAGATCAAGGTCGGTTTCGTTTATATTGGAATGGGTGGCTAACATGGTCTGCTTTATCCAGTCCATAAGGC
>JBJOHR010000063.1:0-19504 GCA_046047575.1 Bacteroidota bacterium
CTTACATTATCCATTACAGTGGTAAATGCGGAGTAAAGACGGACATGTTCAGCAGACTCCAACCAATTTGGGCACAGATAATTAACCTTGGCCTTACGGCAACTATTGAGGACGTTCCTAAACCGGCCTGATGTTAGGCGTTGTAATCGGTCTGCTCCTTCTTGGTATTCTATTACTTCTTCTTGAGATATTATTTGTGCCGGGAACTACCTTGGTAGGAGTAGGGGGCCTTATCCTTTTGGCCATCGGAATTTATCTCGCATATGCTTCCATCGGAACAACAGCTGGCCATGTTTCACTCGCTTCTTCGGTAGCAATTCTCATGTTGGGCCTGGTGGTATTGCTGAAGGGTCAGACCTGGAAACGGGTGGCTCTCAACGACCAGTTGCATGGAAAAAGTGTCGAATCTGTAGAAGATCTGGTAACGGTTGGCGATCGTGGCAAAACAATCACTAGATTGAACCCCGTTGGAAAAGCGCTGTTCAACGATAAAATAGTTGAAGTAACTGCCACAGGAGATTTTGTAAGTGAAAACGTTCCCGTTGAGATCATCAAGATTGAGGGGAATAAGATTCGAGTTAAACAGTTTAATACCTAGATCATGGCCTTACCCATTTTAATTGCCTTAGTCGTTTTTTCAGTCGTAATTCTTTGGCTGTTCTTCTATTATGTCCCTATTGGTCTTTGGATCACTGCCATTTTCTCCGGTGTTCCCATCGGAATTGGAGCGTTGATAGGAATGCGCTTGCGTAAGGTTCCGCCAGCGATCATCGTTAATGCTATGATCAGCGCAACCAAGGCTGGGTTGAGCATTAACCGTAACGCTTTAGAAGCGCATTACCTGGCTGGTGGAAATATTCAGAATGTGACCAACGCGCTCATCTCTGCCGACAAGGCCAACATTCCCTTGGATTTTAACATGGCCACAGCAATCGACCTGGCAGGTCGTGACGTGTTGCTCGCTGTGCAGATGTCCGTTAATCCGAAGGTGATCGACACGCCCCCGGTAACAGCAGTTGCCAAGGACGGGATTCAGTTGATAGCCAAAGCAAGGGTCACCGTCCGTGCCAACATCAAGCAATTGGTTGGTGGGGCTGGCGAGGACACAGTGCTTGCACGGGTTGGCGAGGGTGTTGTCTCATCCATTGGTTCGGCCGATTCACACAAAGCCGTACTTGAAAATCCTGATTCCATCTCCAAGGTTGTTCTTGCCAGAGGATTGGACTCGGGAACCGCGTTTGAGATCCTTTCCATAGATATTGCAGATGTGGACATAGGTAAGAACATAGGTGCCGAGCTTCAGATGGATCAGGCGGAGGCCGATAAGAATATTGCTCAAGCAAAGGCAGAAGAAAGAAGAGCAATGGCAGTCGCTGTTGAACAGGAAATGAAGGCAAAGGCACAAGAGGCCCGTGCTAAGGTTATTGAAGCTGAGGTTCAGATACCGCAAGCAATGGCCGAAGCATTCAGGAATGGCAATCTTGGCATCATGGACTATTACAAGTTCGACAACATTAAGGCAGATACGGAAATGCGTAGCGCCATTGCCAAGCCGAGCAAGGGCACCTCAGGTAAAACTGAAAAGTAACGGTGTTCAGAGAGAAAAGAAAAGGCGCGGTAAGTGAACCGCGCCTTTTCTTTTTCACCCCGTACGTACCAGTGTTCCCAAGGGGCCTCGTGTGTTGGCAACAAGCTCATCCTGTCCCGTTTTCGAGAACTTAGACCTTTGTTTTTATTGCTCCCCTCCTTGGAAGGAGGGGTTGGAGGAGGTCAACTTCAAACTCCCCTCTAGAAAGGTGCTGCACTAACCCTTTCCCGTCTTGAGAGGGCTTATGGGTGTGTTTTTAAGAACTCCTCTCCTTGCCGGGAGGGGTTTGGGGAGGTCAGCCCCTAAACCATTCATTTTAAACCACATAGAATAAAACCTGCCGTCAAATCCTTATTTCTGCCTCTGTCTTTTTCATTTCTGTCTCTATCCGTGGCATTTCAGCCTATATCTTTTTCATTTCTAAGAACCGTAGAACCATTTCTGAAAGGGGCAATTTCATTTCTGAAAGCAGTAAAATCATTTCTGAAAGCAGTAAAATCAATTCTGAAAGAGGTAGAACCATTTCTAAGAGGGGTAGAACCGTTTCTGAAAGAGGTAGAACCATTTCTGAAAGACCCCGAAACGATTCTAAGAAGGTGATTTTCCATTTCTAAAAGAGGTAGAACCATTTCTAAGATTACCCCAAGCCAATACGCAGAAACAAAAAAAGGCCGGGCATCCGCCCGGCCTTTTCCGTTTGCTTCCTCCGAAGAGAATTTATTTGATCAGCACTCCGGTTGCCTCAAAGGTCAATGCCAACTCAGGGTTAACAATGGCATCGATCTCCTCCTGAGTTTTTCCAGCATCTTCTGCCAAGTGCTTCAACATATCAACCTGAATAGTGTCGTACATGGCAATTCCTTTCATTGTCATGCTTCGGCCGCCAGCATCTAACGGAACAAAAAAGCCGTAGTCTTTGAACGAAACGCGCATTGACTCTCCATTTCCCATATCCACTTTCATCCAGCAGCCTTTTTTCTGGCAGCATTCCTGAATAGTTCCTTCAACAATAAACTCGTTGCTTGAAGAATCGTTCATCAATCCGGCTACATCTGCAGCAGCAACGGTTTCAGTGATCTCAAATTCTTCACCGAACCAACCGGTGTTAGTGGCAGTGGAGTCTACAGTTGAAGCAGCATCTTCGGCATTGTCATGGCTGTGCGAGCCGCAAGCTGCTAAAAGAGCAAGGGCAACAATTGGAATCAAGTATTTCATGTCTGAACGTTTTTTTACGCGGCAAATGTATGATTCTGTGTGTAATACCTGAGTGACCCACGCCACACATCTTTCCTATCTTTCCAATTCAAATAATACCATGAACAGACCTTCTCAACCATCACTATTTCAATCGTTCATTCCCTTGATATTCCTTGTCGGCCTGCTTGGGACCAACGTTGCCTTCTATGGCGACAATTCCTTGGGAGGTGCCAACCAGATGGCCTTGTTACTTTCTGGTGCAGTGGCCGTTGTGGTGGCCATGTTCAATGGTGAAAAATGGGACAAGCTGTTTGACGGGGTTGTTTCAAGCATTGGAAGTGCGTTGCCAGCCCTCATCATTCTCTTGATGATAGGGGCGTTGGCAGGCACATGGCTTATCAGCGGTGTAGTTCCAGCCATGATCTATTATGGGCTCGAGATCCTGAATCCGACCTTTTTCCTTTTCGCCACATGTATTGTATGCGCCATCGTTTCCATGGCTACTGGTAGTTCGTGGACCACCGTTGCTACGGTAGGTGTTGCACTCATGGGTATCGGCAGAATTCTAGGTTTCAGCGATGGAGTGATAGCTGGAGCCATCATTTCAGGCGCTTATTTCGGAGATAAGATGTCGCCACTATCCGACACTACCAATTTGGCACCTGCCATGGCTGGCACCGACCTGATCACACACATAAAGCACATGATGTGGACCACCGTCCCTTCCATTGTTTTAACGGCACTCATTTTTTTAGTGATGGGATTTGCAACTGGAACATCAGCAGATGTACAAGGTGTAGATTCTCTTCAGGCGGCCATTGAATCCAAGTTCAACATCAGTCTTTGGTTGTTTTTGGTGCCCGTAGTTGTTATCGGATTGATCGTGAAAAAGGTTCCGGCCGTTCCGGCATTGTTGGTCGGGTCGCTGCTTGGGGGGCTGTTCGCAGTGCTTTTTCAACCACAGTTGATCGCATCGCTCGCTGCCGATGGGGCCGGTTTTTGGAAAGGGGCGTATATGGTTACCATTGATGCCATGACAACCGATGTAGCCGTTCAGTCTGGCAATGCGGTAGCAGATGAGCTATTGACCTCGGGCGGAATGAACGGTATGCTCGGAACCATTTGGTTGATAATCTGTGCCATGATCTTTGGAGGAGTGATGGAGGCGAGTGGCATGCTGGAGCGAATTGCTCAAGCAATTTTGAGGTTGGCAAAAACCACTGGATCGCTGATTGCGTCCACAGCGGGCACTTGTCTGGTCTTCAATGTAACTGCTTCAGATCAATATCTCGCCATTGTTGTGCCCGGAAGAATGTTTGCAAACGAGTACAAGAACCGTGGCCTTGCACCGGAAAATCTAAGCCGAGCGTTAGAGGACAGTGGAACCGTAACCTCGGCTTTGGTACCATGGAATACGTGTGGGGCATATCATGCAGGCGTCTTAGGCGTAGCGACTGGAACCTATATGCCCTATGCGTTTTTCAATATCATCAGCCCATTGATGACAATCCTATTCGGTTATGTGGGTTGGAGGATAAATAAGACTACTACCCAGGAATGATATGTCTCTAATCTATGGGAACGCTGATCTTCAGATTGAAATAGCTTACGGTATCATCCAATTTCTGAAAAGAGTAGCTAAGCGGGTTACCTGATTTTTTCTTCATATCGATCAGACCAAGGCCTGCACCGCCCTTGGTTGAGAATTTTACTACGGTCTGTTTCATGATCACTCCGTATAGGAATTTGATCTCCTCATCATTCAGACTGTTGATCTTGTTGATCTTGTCTTCCAAAACAACACGCTCTTCATTTGCCACCAGATTCCCGATAGAAATGCTGAAATGATCATCGTTCTGGGCCATAATGAACAAGGGCGGAAAATGATAATCGTTGCCATTGGTCGGGTAAGCGTGCAACTGCAGATTCTGCAGCGTTTCTATGGCTATGTTGACGACTTTCCTTTTCTTCTGTTTAGAAACACCACGAGCATCCAGAATGTCTTCGATTTTAGGAAGGGTGTCAAGCAGCACCTGCTTGTTCACATCGCCTTCATGTTCTAATAGAACATGCTCATTTTTGAGTAAAACATACTTGTCTATTCGCTGATCCATTCTTACAGAATGCTAAGCACATACAACTGAACACAATTGACCAAATAACGATATTCCTGAATCAATTCAAAGGAAGATCAATTTGATTTCATTATTCTTCGATGTATGACACCCATCTCTGTTTCAATTGATACGATGTACATGCCCGAAACCGCAGACGCTGCCTCAATTTCCAAGTAGTGCAAGCCTGATCGTTGAGTACCAAGATCTTTTCTAATGATCGTTCTTCCAGACATGTCGGTAAGTTCAACGCTAACTGGGCTCGACCCGAAAAGATTGAATTGTACTACGAATCGATCTTGGAAAGGATTGGGATAGGCGCTGAGAATGATCGGTGTGTCAACGTCATCCAATCCAACGGTAGAATCTGGGTTGAACAATGGGGCCAGAGGTGGATACGGACCGGCTACTGCAGGTGCCGAGGCTTCCGAAAGGTGGTTGTCTCCATCATTAGTATAAAATCCCGCTCCCCAACTGCTTGTGAACTCAGGTTGGGTAATGCTGGAAACGAAAAACCAGTCTGACTGAGCCTTGTCGTGCGTTAGATCGAGAATGAGGTATCCTTTCTGTGCAAGGTCAATGAACTTCATGTGTGGGTTAGCTAACTGAATTATGTTGATGCCTATGTTGATGGGGCTGCTTGTGGTAGAAACGCTGGTTACCACAAATTCCACACCTACGCTTCCTGCGCCAGTGTTGGCCACGTAGTTGTCTCCAGGAAGGTCGTTGGCCCAAGATGTGTGAATGTCTCCTGTAAGCACCACCATGTTATCAATGTTGTTAGACGTTACAAGGTCATATAGACTGTCTCGCTCTGCAGGGTAACCATCCCATTGGTCATCGTTCACAACAATGCCGAACGCGGTCAAGGGAGCCATCATTACTTGCTGGCCCAAAAGCTTCCATTTGGCAGTGGATGAGGTCATATTGTCGTAAAGCCAATGACGTTGTTCATAGCCCATCATGCTTCTAAGGTTTTCATTCCCAGCTCCTTGCTCATCGCGGTCGTACAAGCGCGTATCCAGCATATTAAGGTCGGCTAGGTCGCCAAATGAAAAATCCCGGTACTCTCGTTCAAAATTATTCTCGTCAGGTCTGCGGATCGGCAACCATTCCATGTTGGCCTGAATTCCATAAGCCTTCCGGTCCACCCAAAACCCTTCGCTGCCTTCTGTATGATTTTCTGCCCCATCAGAATAGGAATTGTTGGCTGTTTCATGGTCGTCCCAAACACAAATGAAAGGGTATTGTTGATGAGCATCTCGCAGATCCGGATCTAACTTGTAGTGTGAATATCGTGTGCGGTAATCGCTTAGTGTGATGATCTCTGTTTCTGGTTCAACGGTTCTTCCCTGAATTCCTGCTGAAAGCCCACCGGTAGCGTATTCGTAGATATAATCGCCCAAGTGAAGAATGCAATCAATATCGTTTCGGTTCACCATATCGCGGTAGGCGTGATAATATCCGTTCTCATAGCTTTGGCACGATACCACTCCGAAACGCAGATGATCTACCCCACCAACAGGAGCGGTCCGAGTTCTACCGATCAATGAATGTGTTCCGTTGTGCTCAAAATCATAATAGTACCAAGTATCAGCAGTCAATCCGGTCACATCTACTTTGATGGTCCAATCCGAGGTTGAATCAGTAACTGCCGTTCCGTTTGCCACCACATTATTGAAAAGTGTATCGGTGGCCATTCTCCAATTGACGGTTACAGGATCGGTCTCGTTGAGCGTTATCCTGGTCCAGATGATCACTGCATTTGGCAGTGGATCGCCAGATGCAACGCCATGATAGAATGGTGCAAGCGCAGGTTCAAGGCTGTTTCGGCTGTAGTGGTTCGGGTTCGGTTCTTCCTGAGCTAAGGCGGCAAAAGAAAAAAGGACAAGTACGCTTAATAGAATTGACTTCATGTTGTGTGTTTGAGTAGAGTAAAATTAGCTTAAAACCTTGTTTGGATGCAAGCTAAAATGGACGGCCTCTGATGATCTCCCATCAGAGGCCGTTTTGTGCAAACCCGTAAGCCAGATCCTGTTTTAGCCTACCATTTATCTATGCAACCTACCCATCAGGAAAGGGCGAGCCACCCTTAAATCCTGACCTATTTGGTCTTGCAGCCCGCAAGGTTTGTCCCATTCCGATGTTACCACCGAAGCGCGTGAGCTCTTACCTCACATTTTCACCCTTACCACGCCAAAGGCATGGCGGTCATTTTCTGTGACACTTGCTGTTGTCAAGGAATTCCTTCCTCAACACCCACGCTTGAGCGTGGTGCGGTGCTCTGTGCTGTCTGGACTTTCCTCCCTCCACCGAAGCGGAAAGCGGTAGGCCGATTTGCGCCACAAAGTTAGACTAAGTTTAGATTGACAACCGTAGCCCCAACACCATATTTGTGAAATGGGCCGTCTTGAAACGGAAGACCGTACTCTTTCAACTCCTGCCGAATAGCCTCCTTCAACCTACCGGTACCGACCCCATGGATAAAGGTTATTTCCAAGTAATTGTGAGTAAGCGCATGGGTCAACTTGCGTTCAAAGTGGCGCATTTGGGTCAGAAACTTCTCGTGGTCTGGCATTCCTATCGGATCTTCTCCAAGAATGGCTTCTAAATGCAGATCTACCTCTTCTTCAAATATGAGTGGTCGTGGAGTTGGAATTGTAGTTCTGGCGCGTTGAGCCGCACGGGGCACAGCCATAGCGACAGATGTAATCTCATTTTGCAGTTCAAATGCGATGGCCGGATTTTCAAAACCATCGTGACGCTGGTAATTACCGTGCTTCACAAACTTGGTGGCTTTCACTTTTACGGTACAAGAGATCGGCTTTCGGTATTCATAGCCAGCATTACCGAAGAAGATCAGGTCGACATTCAGATTGCTGACCGAACCCACGTCTTGCCTTCTGAGTGAATGCACCGATCGGTCGCTGTTCGGGAGCACTTCACCATGATAAAGGCTGAACCATTCTTCATTGACCTTGGCCGCTACATTTATCATCACTCGATAGCTGGAACGGTTTGCGAAAAAGAGATCAAGGTCACCCGATTCCGGTCTGGACTCATTGCTGGAAACGAATACCAGCGCCAATTCCGGAAGTTGGGTCTTTGACGCTGCTGTGTCTGTTGAAATCGGCTTTGCTTGTGGCGCAGTTACGGCAGGCTTTTTTTCGATGGCCTTTGGAACAACATGGTCTCGTTCTGCAGGAACAAGTTTGCTGATCGGATGCGGGTGGGTCAGTCCGTACTCATCCTCTACAATGACCGTTTTTGAATCAACGATTTTGATAATGGTGGCTTCTCCCACATCATCCAGATACCGTACTTTTTCTCCGACCTGCAACACGACCTAAAAGTAAACTGCGTGAAATTTCACTTTCTGAATAGAATTGAACTCCACCGTTGGGAAGGGTAGTTTGATCAGGTTCACCGCCTTGAAAACTGTTCGCAACCATTTCTTCTTCGTTCTGATCTTGGTCAGATCCACATCTAACGAAAGATAGATCTGCCTATGGCGGATAAAATTCGGAAGTTCGTTTCCGTCTTCATCGAACTTCGGATTCTCCATTCCGCCTGTCATTCCATCAGCACCGAATCCAACGGCCACATTCAACCAGCGAGGAAATTTGCTTTCTTCTTTGAGGAATGAATGGATGTTGGCCGACAACCAGAACGTTTGCCCATTGTAATCCTTCATCATCTGCGAACCGAAACTGTCGCCAAGAAGATTAGGCCTATACTGCGCATAGCGCGTTGGGTGATACGAGATCTTCGGAGTGATCCGCTGCTCGTCCCAAGCCAATTCCTGCAAAATGACAGCAAATGAACCTGCTGTATTTGCGGTGAAATCACTCAGCGAAAATCCCCATGCGTCCGAGAATCCGTCAAGAACTTCAATTCCGGCCAGGTAAAAACTACCCATGAACCCTCCCACCCAAATACTGGTCTTCCGATTGAATCCCGACCACCTCATAAAATCGATGTAATAGTAACTAATGGCGTAGCTGGCCAAAAAGTGCCCTGCCTTGTCCATCTGCATCCATTCGCGGCTATCGTCAAACGCATGGAATTTGGACCTTGGCTCGTGTGCGTACCAAAGTTCGTTCAGTCCTACTACAGAACCTGCCCAAAGAGCTGCAGTGCCTGCTCCAAGCCCAATGGCTCTCGGTTTGATGATGGTGTCCCGGTAGAATTTGAAAGTAGATGGATCTGACTGCGCCCAACTGTTTTGCATAGAGATCAACAACAGACTTGAAAGAAGCAGTTTTCTGAACATACGACAAAGGTAATCCGCCCAACCACCAAAACCGAAATTCCAGACATTCTAATTCGACACTGTTTCGGCTCGCACTTTCGCTGATATCGAATTGCTCCATTTCGTGCTCAGAAACATTGGCAAAACAACTTTGGCATTGTCTTAGATAATAGCACATCAGCAAGCGGCATGGCCGCATCAATGTTGAACTAAAAACTGGAAATCATGAAAAAGTTGACACTACTGTTCGCAAGCGCTGTGGCACTTACAGCGCAATCAATGGCTCACGGCTACGGACATGCAAATATCAACAGCTATGCAGATGCGTTCGTGTTTGATGAAATGGGGGTTACTTTTTCGGTTTACCCCGATGGGGAATTCGATTTTTACCTGGACAATTCTTACAACTCAACCACGGTAAGTAACGGTTATGTGAATGTGACCTTCAACTCTGGTTACAATTACAACCCGTATGTGCAGTACGATGATTTTGGGGCTGTCATACAAGTAGAGAACGTTCCGATCTTTTACGATTACTACGGAAGGGTAAGCCAGATCGGTGATGTTCTCATCAGCTACAATCGGTACAGAAGGGTCTGCCAGGTGGGTGGGCTGTATGTTCACTACAACAGCTATGGAAACTATGCTTACCACACTGGCTACATCAATGTTTGGAATCCTTACTTCGTGTACAGGCCTTTCTACGTGGCATTTGCCAGACCAAGCATATGCTTTGTGCATGTCAACCCGTACAGACAGTTCTACACTCCGATCCGATATGCTTACTACAGACCCTATGTTCAGAACGTGCGCCCCTGTTATGCTACTGTTGGTAACACTTACAGACCTCCGTCAGGTTACGGAAGAACACACCACCGATACACGCAAAGTGCGGGAAGAGGTGAACTGCCGGTTCAGCGGGAGCGAAGAAAGGTCACTTCAGCAATAGCAGATCAGCGTCCAGCGGTGTCAAATAGATCGGATGTGAACTCAAATCGAAGCAATGCTTCCGGGTATAACAGAAGTGCGGTTGCAAAACCAACAGAGGCCAGAATAAGTTCGGCCAATTCTAGAACGAACGCACAGGTTTCAAGGCCAGCAACTACATCTTCAAGAACTTCTGCTACGCAACCTGTTCAGGCTTCGCCAACGCGAACTGCTCCAACAAGTTCTGCCAATACGCGAGTTCCCGCAAGTAACTCTAGTAGGGTTGTACAGGCTCCGCAAAGAACCATCGCATCCTCTTCAACCAGTCAGAACAGCGGTTCCAGATCGGTTCAATCGAGCTCTGCTCCACGAACACAAACTGTTCAAAGGCCAAGTACTACCAGCAGGTCTAACGGAGCTACGGTCAACCGCTCAAGCCAACCAACAAGCACTTCTAAGAGCACAGCTGTAAAACCAGCAGCTACCAGAAGTAGTACCAACACAAGCACGAGCAAAGCGCCTTCAACGGCTTTAAGATCTGGAGGGAAGGTTTCGGTGGGTGCCAGTTCCTCCAAGCGTGGTCAGTGAAAAAAAAGCTGTCACGCAAATTAGGGCGATCCGCAAGGGTCGCCCTTTTTTATAGCTCAACTATGATTCCGAACGATGGAATAACGGTTCCAGTAGTGTTCTCTACCTGTTCAAGCAAGTAGCGCGATGAATCGTTCGGGTCAATGAGCGCATTGCCGTTCATGTCTGTCTGCTGAATGAGCTGTGGCGGTTGCTGCGCTTTGAATGCATAAACATTCTGAACATCAATGTAAATGTTGAGCGCCCACTTCTTAAAGAACCATTTCTTATCAACCCTGATGTCGAGGAAATGCGCTGGTTTGAGGCGCTGCGTGTTCAGCTCTGAGTAATCTGGAATGCCGCTGCGATTCACGTTCCAAACGGGGATGAGTGCAGAAGTTTCAACATCGGCAGGCGTGTATGGCGAACCGCCACTGAACCTCCACCGGGCACCAACTTCCCAGTTTCGCTTGAATTTTTTACCGCCAGTCAGCGAGATAAGATGTTGTGCATCCCAAGCTGATGGAACGAAATCACCATTTCGGTCTTGGAATTCACTACGAACCCAGGTATACGCCAGAATGCCATAGAATCCTTTCCACAACTTTTGCTGAACCAAAAGTTCCAGACCATACGCTCGACCATCACTTTCTGAAGTCACTTCTGTGTTTCCGATCACCCCGAAATCGGCTCCCAAATTGGCCAATGTAATGCTGTCGCGCAGCAGGAAAGGATAATCTTGCCAATACTTGAAGAATCCTTCCACAGAAACTTTCAAACCTATCTGATTGATGTATTCGACACCCAGAACCCCGTGGTTGGAGGCAATGTATTTCAGGCCGTTCTCTTTGTTTACCAGCACCCCGCTATTGTCTCTGAAACCAATGCTTGTGTAAGGCGGAAGTTGGAAATATCGGCCCACATTGGCGTTCAGATTGAAGTTTTCGTTAAAGGCGTATGATACGGATAGTCTGGGCGAGAATGTCTCATACGTCTTTGCCATTTGTGTTGAGTAGCTGTTTCCGTCAACCCGCGCACCCAACGACAGCAGTAATCGTCCTTGCACGAATGACCGGCTAACTTGCCCGAAGGCTCCCCATTTATGAATGTCAATCGATGAGGAATAATTGATGTCGAAGAGTTGGCCGTTGGGTAAATTGATACGGTTGAACGTTTTGTTGTTGTAGCGCGCAAATTCGTAAAGCACCCCGTAATTGATCTTCCAACCTTTGTCGCGCCAGTTGTTTTCAAATCTCAGTTTGTTCTCAATTTCCTGACTTTTATAGTCAAGGATCAGGTTAGTGTCGGCCTCAATGTTATCGGCATATTTGTAAGCGTTATTGCTGAGCATGTTTCTGCTCACCACCAATTCCGAATAGCCCTTTTCACGGTAGTTTTTCCAGTTGACCCCAAGTGTGTAATTCCACTGATTGTTTACCGGAAGCACATCCACGATTCGTTGCTGCTCTTCGTCCAGATTATCATCCAAGTTAAGTTTGAACTGATCTATGGCACCCAGACCGACCACAATGATCTCGTTCTTATCGTTTATCCTGGCCTTGTATTTCAGCTGAAAATCGTCATACGTAGGCAGAAATGGCAGGCCGAGCAGCTTGAACAGAAGTTGCAGGTAGCTTCTTCGGTAAGAGAACATGAACGAATGGCCTTTTGCTATCGGTCCTTCAATGGTGAGGCCAGCATCGTTGGCGCCAAGTGTAAAATTCCCTCCAATGCGGTCTTGACGAGGGTCTTTCATCTTAAAGTTCAGCACCGAACTGAGTGAGTTTCCTCTGTTGGCCGGAAAAGCCCCCGAGAAGAATTCAACCTCGCGAATAAAGTTCACATTGATAAGGCCTACAGGGCCGCCCGATGCACCTTGCGTGGCAAAGTGGTTGATGTTCGGCACTTCAATTCCATCCAGGTAAAAACGGTTTTCATTCGGAGCGCCACCACGAATGATTATGTCGTTTCTGAAAGCCACGGAAGAAGCAACCCCAGGCAGCGACTGCAATGCTTTTGAAATGTCACGATTTCCGCCCGGATTACGTTCAATCTCATTCACACCGATCGTTCTTAAAGAGACTGGACTTTCTTCCTTTTTCTCGAACGGATTGGCGGTTACCACCACCGCATCCAAGGTCTTGCTGTCTTCTTCAAGCACGAAATTGACCAACGCAGGTTTATTGTTGAAAACCTGAACTTCGTACTCGACCTTGCTTTTGTAGCCAAGAAACGACACTTCCACATTATAAAGGCCTGGAGTTATGTTGCGTATCTCGTAGTTACCATCAATGTCTGATGATGCTCCAGTAGTTGTTCCCTGCAGAATGACATTGGCGAACGGAACAGGCTCGTTGGTGTTTGCGTCAGAGATCCGTCCTTGCACGATCCCCGTTTGGGCGAGAGCTGAGATGCCGATCAACGACAATAGTGCTACCAGCAACGTTTTCATTTTTCCATCATTATTGGTTGTGTTCTACAAACCGAAGAATCCTACAAATGTTCTGCAAACCTAGAATGTTGGATGCTACATTTGAACAATTCTTTTTCGATGAAAACTGAAAAGAAATGCGCCAATTGCGGAGCTTGGACCGCATGGGAAAAGCAGCCAACCGACCGCTGCACCGCCTGCAATGAGCTCCTTGACCCGATTTATTTAGAAGAGAAATTGGAGCGTGACAGGAAGGAAGAGGAGGCATACGCAAATGATTTCCTCAGAATCAGAGAGGATGATGGTTTTATGATGGGATTGGTTCGAAGGGCAGCTTGGGTCGTTCACCTCATTTTCGCTGCCATCACGTGGTTTTTCCTTTGGATGGTTGCTACAACTCCAGGATGAAGCGGACGCTTTCAAACCCGGTTTTTCTGTTGGCAGTGGTGCTTGCCGCCATCAATCAGACCTTAGAAAAAGGCTTTGGCATTTTCATTCCCATCATTCACAGTTATTTGGATGATCTGCTTTGTTTTCCGATCGTGCTCACTTTGGGTTTGGCAGTCTATCGTTATTTCTGGCCAAATTACCGATTGACCGCTTGGCACATTTGGCCAACGCTATTCATCTATTCGTTGTATTTCGAATGGTATCTGCCACGAACTTCAGACGCATACACATCCGATCTTCTCGATGTATCGATGTACCTCATCGGATTGACCATTTTTGGCTATTTCATTAATGGAAGGGATGTGGTAGGTTTGGAAAAACAACCGTTATGAAAGCTGTTCTTAACATTTTTATTCTCCTGAGTTTTACCACTTCTCTTCTTGCTCAGCATACGGAGGTGACATTTAGCACTGATCGGGATGATTTTGCAGAAGACAGGATATTGGCCGAGTTCGTTTCAGAACAGATGGGCAGTAAAGAAACCGTCCGAGTGCTTGTGGTGAAACCGATCATCACCCCCGATTCTTTGAAGCTGAACAACTTTTCTGAGCTTCTGAAAGAATTGAAACAGGAGGTAGACATTATCCTTGCCGCTTCAGAAGGTCAAGCCGAAGAGTTACGCAAGCAGACCGAAATGGACGTGAAGGTTATAAACGGAGTGATATCGGACGAAGTTGATGAAATGCTATTGAATTGGACAATAGTTGAAGCAACAGGGTCGGAATTGGGTCGCGTGGCTGGAAGTGTTAACTTAAACAATTTGGTCAAAGGCCTAACTGGTGTGCGCAATCGCTAAGAATGTCTAATGCTTGTTCCCTGGTCCTCGCTTCAGCATAGGTTCTAAGCACAGGTTCCGTTCCCGAAGGACGGATCATCACCCATTCATGGTCACTGAGCCAGTATTTCCAACCATCCAGATCATCGATTTTCTGAACCTTGTATTTGCCGAAGTGATCGTATCTGCCTGCTTCGCAATTAGCCACGATTTCTTCTTTCAATGATTGCGCAATGCGAAGGTCATTCCTCTCGAAAGCGAATTCTCCAACCACGTCATATACTTCCTGAATAAGTTCTCTAAGGCTTTTGCCAGATTTGGCCATGAATTCCCAAATGATCAAACCATTCCAAATGCCATCGCGCTCAGGAATGTGACCTTTTACCGCAATGCCGCCACTTTCCTCGCCACCAACCAGCACATCTTCGGTGATCATAATGCCGCACAAATGCTTGAAGCCGATCTTCACCACCTCCAGATCCAAGTCGTATTTCTCGCACAACTGATTGATCTTTACGGTGGATGAAAATCCAGTTCCGACCTTTCCGTGCCAGCCTTTTACTTTATGGAGGTAATGAATGAGAAGCAGCAGAACATGGTGACTGTCTACATAATTTCCTTCACCGTCAAAAAGCGCAATTCTGTCCGCATCGCCATCATTGGCTAGGCCGCAGTCAATATCTCCGGAAACTTTGATCACATCTGCAAACTCCTGAAGATTTTTCAGGATAGGTTCGGGCGAAATGCCATCGAACAGGGGATTGTGCTCACAGTGCAGGAACGTAATGTCCGGAAACAATCTTCGCATCACGAATTGCCCCGAACCATACATGGCATCATAGGCGAATTCCATCTTCGAATTACGAATGGCATCCAAGTCAAAATTGGTCTCGACTTTTTGCACGAACATGTCTTCCAGATCGGCCGTTTTCAGTTTTCCCGTTTCACGATAACTGTCAAGGTCGATGGCGTCTAGTTCGTATTCATATGTCTCTGGAATCAGTTTTTCAACAGCTTTCACATCATCCTCCAAAAGCGGTCCTCCATGGTTTCCTTTTAATTTGAACCCATTGTCGCTCGGTGGGTTGTGACTGGCCGTGATGATGACACCGATGCCCGTTTTCAATTCCTTCGCACCCAATGAAACCATAGGAGTTGTGACCGGTCCTTCCGCCAAATGCACGTCAAATCCATTCTGCAGAAAAACCTTGGCCACGGTTTCAGCGAAAAGTGGCCCACCGAAACGGCAATCGTGACCGACAACGGCAACCAATGGCAGGTTGTTCTTTATCACCCAATTGGCCGTTCCTTGAGCCACACGCGCCACATTTTCTACCGTGAATTCCTTGGCGATCATTGCACGCCAGCCGTCTGTTCCGAATTTGATAGGAATTGCCATCTGAAAGGTTTTGGGCGAATGTAGAAGTTCAAAGTTTAACCTTCAAGGTTCAAGTTGAGGCTGCATTAAACTTTGCCCAAGGAACCTTGAACCGCACTAGCGGTAGACCTTCCGTTTATTCAGTTCGCGCTGGAATTCACGCGCGTTTTTCAAGTGCTCGTTGTATGTACTTGCAAAGCTGTGATAGCCCGAACCATCAGCCTTGGCGCAGAAATACAGGTAATTGTGCGGCTTTGTGTTGAGAACCGCATCAATGCTCTGAATGCTTGGCAGGCAGATCGGTCCTGGTGGCAGACCTTTGTACTTGTAAGTGTTGTATGGCGAGTCGATCTGCTTGTGCCAATTAAGTACTCGTCTGGCTTCAAAGTCGCGATTGGCATAAACCAAGGTCGGGTCGGCCTGAAGCAACATTCCACGTTTGAGTCGATTTAGATAAACGCCTGCCACAGTTGGTTTTTCGTCATTCTTATTGGTTTCCTTCTGAACTATGGAAGCCAAAATGCTAACCTCCGATTGGCTCAGACCTAGGTTTTTCGCCTTCTGTTTGCGTTCGGCCGTCCAAAACGTTTTGTACTCCAATGCCATCCGGTCCACGAACTGTTCGGCAGAAGTGTTCCACCAGAATTCATAGGTGTTCGGCAGGAAAAGCGTGAGGAATGTTTCTGTAGTAAAACCATAATTTGAGATGAACTCTTTGCTATTGAGCAGGTCAATGATCTTCGTGCTATCCGCTTCTATCGCCCTGCCGATTCTGCCAGCGAGTTCTTCCTTGAATCTTACGTTGTTGAAGGTTACCTGAACAGGTTCTTGTAATCCGGCTCGCAGCAGGTTTACAAGTTCGTTATTACTCATTCCGTCTTTCAAACGATAACGGCCTGCTTTTACATTGAGTTTGTATTTCTTCTGTTCCGAAACCCATTCAAAAGATGCTTGGCTCCGAATGTAGCCCTGTTCTACAAGCGCATTCGACACGTCTTGAAAGCTTGAACCGGTAGGGATGTAGAAGTAAACCTTGTCTTCGTCCAATCCGACATTGGGCCTGTAGATCAGTGAATATAACTCCCAGACAGACACTCCTCCTAAACAAGCGATAATGACGGTCGCAATGGCCACTATTTTAAGCCAGTTGGTGGATGATTTTTTGGAGGTTTTCTTAGCCATTCAATCGCTGCATAAACACCGCGTCAATAAACGCATTTCCCTTTTTCACCCAATCGCGGCAACGGCCCGTTTCTTCAAAACCACAGGTTGAAAACAACCGTAGACTGGCCTCATTGTCAACGGGAATATGGCAGTACAATTGCCTGAGGTTCAACACCTCGAAGCAGTAATTTGTTAACAGGTTCAGCGCCTCTTTAGCGTAGCCGCTCTTTCGGTTTTCGTCTTCTGCTATCAGAATTCCAACACCTGCCCGTTGGTTGAAGCGGTCAAACTCAAACAAGTCGATGCAACCGATCGTGTTGCCATTGACTTCAATCATTAACCGCAATTGACCATCCGTGTAAATGTCTCCGGAAGAGCGTGAGATGAAATCCGTGATCTGTTCTTTGGATAACGTTTCATGCTCATTGCCCAAGTACTTCAGTTCGGGTCGGTTCTCCCAATCGTGAATGAGGTTGAGGTCGTTCGCGTGCATTTCGCGCAGCGTGACCTTCTCGCCTTTCAGCAATTCGTATTTCATGCTGGCAATTCGATCGTCCCATCAAACACATGTGCGGTCGGGCCTGTCAGCCAAATGTCCGTGTACGAACCATCAGCCTGCGGCTTGAATGACACGCTGACCTTTCCGCCCAAAACCTTGATTGGAACTTCCGTTTCGGATACGTGACCCAAATGATGCATGGCAATGGCGCAGGCCGTTGCTCCCGTTCCGCACGAAAGGGTCTCGTCTTCCACACCACGTTCGTATGTGCGAATGTGCGTCAGGCCATCCATCATTTCCACGAAATTGACGTTGGTACCTTCAGCCGCAAAGCGGCCGTTGTAGCGCACTTTCCGCGCATCATTAATGAGGTCGATGCTCAGCACATCATCCACCATCGTTACATAATGTGGCGAACCAGTATTTAAGTAAACGTTATCGCCAATGTGCTCAATGCTCGGCACATCGCCCATCTTCAAACTGACAAGTTTTCCCGCCATTTTGAAATCATGCATGCCATCAACTGCCAAAAATTCACCCGAATCGCGCAACGCGTTCAGGTTCTGGGCAAAATCTACAAAGCAGCGGCCACCGTTGCCGCACATGCTGCTGGGCGCGCCATCGGAGTTGAAATAAACCATCCGCACCGTGCGTTGTTCCATTTGTAGCAGGATCAGACCATCGGCACCGATACCGAACCTGCGGTTGCAGAGTTGCGCGATCTGGCTTTGCGAAAGGTCAAGACCTAAAGCGCGATTATCGATCATCACGAAGTCGTTTCCGGTGCCGTGGTATTTGCTGAATGGGATTAACATTTTTTAGAAAATCTGATACAACGATCGGATTTGTGTGGCGTTAATTTTGAAGTGAAACTCGAAAATGAGAATAAAAACCAAAGTTAAATCAAAAACGAAGCAGCTATGAAACAGATGACAGGATTGATAGTGGCGGCTCTTACTGGAGCAATTGTCTCGGTAGGTACCTACACACTTTTAGAGAAAAAGAACGGGACACCTGTACAGCAGGTTCTCACACCGATTCAGCGTGTAAATTATCCGCTGGCAGCAACCGATGGCAGCGTTGATTTTGTTGCCGCTGCCAATAATTCCATTCATTCCGTGGTGCACATTAAAACCAAGGTGATGAGCAATCGTAACGCGAATGTTCATCCGTTCTATCGTTTCTTTTTCGACCAAGGATTTGAACAACAACCGCAGATGGGAAGCGGTTCAGGTGTCATCATTTCCGGAGATGGATACATTTTGACCAATAACCATGTGATTGATAGGGCCGCAGAGGTGGAGGTTACCTTGAATGATCAACGAAGCTATACCGCTGAAGTTTTAGGAACAGACCCCAACACCGACCTTGCTCTCTTGAAGATCAACGAGGAAAACCTTCCATATATACCGTATGGTAATTCAGAGGAGGTGGAAGTGGGGCAGTGGGTACTTGCGGTTGGTAACCCATTCAACCTGACTTCAACAGTAACGGCAGGAATTGTAAGTGCCAAAGGACGTAACATCAATATTCTTCAGGAAGAATTCGCCATTGAGAGTTTCATCCAGACCGATGCGGCTGTGAACCCAGGAAACAGCGGTGGGGCTTTGGTGAATACGCGTGGCGAACTGATCGGTATCAACACGGCCATTGCATCGAACACAGGAAGCTATGCCGGCTATTCTTTTGCGGTGCCGGTCAACATGGCTAGAAAGGTGGTTGACGACCTCTTGGAATTTGGAAAGGTACAACGGGCATTCATTGGTGTGAGTATCCGTGATCTGAATGGAAAAATTGCCGCAGAGAAGGGCTTGAAGGTTTCGGAAGGAGCATATGTGAACGGTCTTTCTAAAGGCGGTGCCGCAGATGCTGCTGGTATCAAAGAAGGAGATATCATAGTTGCGGTTGACGGTGTGAAGGTCAAGAACGTACCTGAACTTCAAGAGAAGATAGGTGAGTACAGACCAGGTGACATCGCTCAGGTCACCGTGTTGAGAGTTGATGAACTCAGGAAGTTTGATGTTGAACTCCGGAATCGTAATGGAAGCACCGAACTACTCAGCAAAGAAGCTGATGTTCTGGTTCAACTGGGAGCCGATCTATTGCCGCTTGATGAAGATCAGCTTCGACCGTTAGGCCTTCGTAATGGTCTTCAGGTGCGG
>JBJOHR010000064.1:0-8021 GCA_046047575.1 Bacteroidota bacterium
TGGCTGCCAGTTCAATCAATTGATTCACAGCATTTCGGCTTTCAATGAGTCTGTTCCAAGCTTCGCTCGAAACATAGATCTGTTGCGTAAGGTTATGTTCAAACTCTTCTCTGATGGTGCGTTGAAGTTCACGCTTGAAGATAGAGGAGGTCATTGCGGGTCGGTGAACACGCGGGATCATCTGATTCGGTTCGATCCGTTCCAAAAAGAGGATCAATCGCTCGTAGGCCTGCAATCGCGTTGGAATCATTGTTGAAACTTGGGTGTTCGCGATCTTGGCGCTTGCCTGTGCTGGAGTTAAGGCAATCTGCCGTTGTTCTTCCATGAATTTCTTGAGAAGGAAATAGGCAGTTGCAAATACGATACCCGATGGAACGGTGTATTTGAGTATTTCGAGAATGGTGGAAACGACTTCGTTCATGTGTTCGGTTTGAAGTTTACAAAGTTGATAAAGTTTATAAGTCCTAACAGAAACTTGATTTCGTTGGGAATGACTCCGTGTTTCGGTTCATCATTCGCTAATTCGCCCATTGAGGAATTTCCATATTAACGGATTCCCGTTTCACTCATTGTTTAGCTTTGCGAAAAATATTGGGCATGGACAAATTCCTATCGGACCGAATTAAGAAGTTGAGCGAATCGCAGACCATTGCCATGGCGCAGCGCAGTAGAGATCTTCAGGCAGAAGGAATTGACGTGATCTCGTTGAGTTTGGGCGAGCCGGACCTCAACGCGCCCGACCACGTGAAGGAAGCGGCAATAAAGGCCATTCAGGAAGATTGGAGTCATTATCCGCCTGTTGCTGGTTATCCGGAATTGCGAAAAGCCATTTCTGAAAAATTCAAACGCGAAAACGGACTGGATTACAAACCAGAGCAGATCGTGGTGTCTACAGGTGCAAAGCAATCGCTGTCGAACGTGATTCTGAGTTTGGTGAATCCAGGTGATGAGGTGATCATTCTTGCTCCATATTGGGTCAGCTATTTAGAATTGGTGAAGTTGGCAGGAGGGAAGGCGCGTTTTGTAACGGCCGGTATCGAAACAGATTTCAAATCGTCTGCTGCCGAGTTGGATGAGGCCATCAACGATGACACCAAGCTGATCATTTTCAGCTCACCTAGCAACCCGACCGGTTCATTTTACACCAAGGAGGAGTTGAAGGGATTTGCTCAGGTCATAGCGCGCCACCCGAAGGTGTTTGCGATTGCCGATGAGATCTATGAGCACCTCAACTTTGAAGGAAAACATGAGAGTTTGGCGCAGTTCCCAGAGGTTTATGGCCAAGTGATCACGGTCAATGGTGTTTCCAAAGCCTACGCCATGACGGGTTACCGGATCGGTTATATTGGAGCGCCAACCTGGATAGCCAAGGCCTGCGATAAGATGCAAGGACAGATCACTTCTGGTGCCAATTCCATTGCGCAGCGCGCTACCATTGCCGCACTGCAAACACCGGAATCGTGGTTGAAGGAAATGGCTTCCATTTTTGCCAAGAGACGCGAATTGGTAACCGAATTGTTCTCAAACATTGAAGGTTTTAAGACCAACATGCCGGGTGGAGCGTTCTATCTGTTCCCAGAGGTTTCGGCCTTGTTCGGACATTCATTCAACGGGCAGGAAGTGAACGATGCCAACGATCTTTGCATGTATTTCCTCAACGAATGCCACGTGGCAATGGTGCCAGGCGAAGCATTCGGTGCCCCGAATTACATCCGTCTTTCGTACGCTACTTCAGAGGACAAATTGAAGGAAGCCGCAAGACGCATTAAGATCGGAGTAGAGAAATTGTTGCATCATTGACAGTAAAGGCATCTGCGATGTGTTGGATGCGTTTATTGGTCGTAAACCACCAAGCATGAAACACCTTTTCACCATTTCCCTTTTACTGATTTCAACGTTTGCAAGCGCTCAAACAGCTTGTGATTCGCTGGACTTTGTGTCCATCAAGTACAGTCCGTTCACAGATTCGCTGATCATCGTTCATGTGCAAAACAATAATGCCAACGAGATATTCGACTATCCGGGTTTTGTGTTGCTGGATGATAATGGTGATACGCTGGCACTTGAAACGGTGAACTACTTCGGCATTGGTTCAGAATCGGTGCATTCGTTGGAAGTCCGTCAGGGTGTTCATGATCCGTTGGACAATTTCGCTGGAACATTGAAACTCTATTCAAGTTTCTACAACACATTTGAGTGCGAATGGGATATGGACCGGTCGCTTTGTGCAGATTCGCCTTGCGATTCGTTGGTCATTGGATTTCAGAATTGGGGCGGAGCCTTGGTGCTGGGTGATTTTGCTTGGAGTGTCTTTGACAGTACCGGCACGGTGCTGGAATCTGGCGTACTGACCATGACCACCGATGATCAGTATTGGTTTCATGGACTATGCCTGTCTCCCGGAATGTATTCCTACACGCTTCAGGCTTTGGGCGAACCTTCGGGTGGCGGGCCGGTTCTCACTGCAAGTTCCTCCACTTCTTATGCATCGCCCAGTCTTTCAACATATTTGGAATGGTTCAGTGATCCATCTGCAACGCTCCAGATTCCGTTTTTTGAGCACTGCATTGACCCAGCAGCCCCAAGTGGAATACGGGAATTGAAAAAAGAATCGGTGCAGATAGTGCGGAATGGTAGCTTGGTTTCAGTGGTCAGTTTGGAAACTATGCAGCAGATCGATCTCTATGCTTCTGACGGCCGATCGATAGCCACTTATTCACCAAACAGCAGCCAATTCCCCTTGCCAACGGAAATTCCAATTGGAATGTACATCATTCGCGTGCAGACCGGTAAAGGATGGACCGTTCTGAAGGTCGTTCTGTGATGGCTTTAAGCTGATCAGCTGTTGCTCAAACTGCGCAGTTGCTCGGTTAACACTCATTAACACTTCCTAACATTTGCCAACGCCATGGCTAGGTATTTTTGATCTGACATCAAACTACAAAGCCATGAAACAATTGAACACATTTTTCCAATTGAGCACGCTAACGGCCGTTCTGGTTGCGGGTGTTTTTACTTACTCAATGGCGCAAAATGCCGATGAGAAGGCCAAGGATCAGAAACTTACCATTGATATAGAGGTTACAGAGAACGGCCAAACCAAGAAGATAACCAAAGAAGTTGATGCGATTGAAGGAGACGACATCAAGGCCATTCTGAAAGACCTTGATGTGCTCGATGATATCGATATCCGTGGAACGGGAGAGCGCATTGAGATCAAGGTGAGAAAAGAAGTTGACGGAGACGATGAACGCGATGTTCGAGTTCGAATAATGGGTGACGAAGATGAACTGCGTTGGTTGAGCGGTAGCACCGATCTGGAGAAAAGACCACTGTTGGGAGTTTACATATCGTCCTACGATAAAGACGGACAGAAAGGCGCTTTGGTGGATGGGCTGGTAGAAGGGAGTGCCGCTGAAAAGGCCGAATTGAAAGAAGGCGATGTGATCGTTTCCGTAAACCGCACGGAAATCACTTCAGAAAAGCAGTTGAAAGAGCTCATATCCGAGTTGGAAGTTGGTGAAGAGATAGATGTAAAATACCTACGCGATGGAAAGACGGCATCCAAAAAGGTAAGGCTTGGAGAATCGAAGGAAATGATGGTCTTCAAACACGGATTCGACCCTAAAGGTTCCAATCAATACTTCTTTGAAGGAGATTTTGATGAAGAGACTTTCCACGAACAAATGGAGAAGTTGAAAGACATGGATATCAACTTCGATTTTGACATGGACTTTGACGACAACTCGGCATTTCTCGGTGTCACCCCAGGCGAAAAAACAGAAGCAGGCGTGTCTCTAGGCGAAGTGATAGAAGGAAGTTCTGCGGAGAAGATGGGATTGAAGTCAGGAGACGTCATCACCAAACTGGATGGAAAATCGGTGAAGAGCTTTGATGATGTAGTAGAAGTGATCAAAGCAAAAAAAGCTGGCGACAAGATCGAAGTTGTATACCTCCGAGATGGGAAAAAAGCAACAATGAATGGTGAGTTGGGCAAGCGTGATGGTCGTGCATTTCAGAAGCGCATCATGGCTGTTGCACCTGATTGCAATAAGAGTGGCGCAAGCCCGTGGGCTCCAGAGGTGGTCAAGGAAGTACGAGTAGTGATTGAATTGAAAGACTGTACCAAAGAGGAAGAAGCGATGCTATCCGAACCAGCAAACGTGGATTTCAAGAAGGAACTGGCCTTGAATGTGATCGAATTTGCGCCAAACCCAAACGATGGACTTTTCAATCTTTCATTTGAACTTCCTGAGAAGAAAAGCACCCGCGTGTTGGTGTTCGACCAGATGGGACGAAAGGTTTATGAAGAGCTTCGCAACAATTTCGATGGGTCGTATAGGAATCAGATTGACATCAGTGCGCAACAAAGTGGCGTTTACTTCCTCATCATTGCGCAGGAAGACAAGCAGTTTACACGGAAAATAGTGAAACAGTAACCAGGAAGGACGAGGTGTACGCAAGTAAAAGGCCCGAAGCGAAAGCTTCGGGCCTTTTCGGTTTTAAGTGAAACAAGGTTATTGCTTTACAAAAGAGTTGGAGAAGAATCCCTTGTCAGTTGCAACCATCAATTGGTAAATGCCTGCTTCCAGTTTACTGATGTCTATGCTGGAATCGTTTCCAGTGAACTCCGCAACCTGTTGCCCAACAGCATTGAAAACCGCAATGCTTTGAATCTTATTGTCAATGTTCTCCAATCGAAGCACATCTGTGGCTGGATTCGGATACACAGCAATGTTCTGGAATTCGCTTTCAGTAATACCAGAGATCAGATTGTTTGGAGACAGACCGATGAAGAACTTCCAGATTTCAATCGTGTAGGTCAGGTCATTGTCAGGGCGGAAGAGCCAATCGTGCTGGCCGCCATGCGCCTTGTAGTGAACCACACGAGTTCCATTGTTGCACCCACCGAATTCCTTGTAGTCAACCGTTCGCTCATCGCTAGCAACATCGGGGAACATTCCTTCCAGCGTAACGCTGCCGCAACTGTTGTTGTTTGTCCAGAAATTGATCCATTCGGTAACGCTCAGGCCAAAAAGATTGTCCATATCGCCACCACCATCGGTTCCGTAACCAACTTGCGCATCGCCCGTGCTGTGGAAATGGCAGATCTTGATGTCCTGTCCAGGATCGCAGGTTATACCTGAGCCGATCGTTCCGGCTACCGAAGCAAAAGCAGAAATACGGTTGTTGAGTTCGCAGGCCAGGCGATTGGTCATAAAACCGCCCATGCTGAAACCGGTGGCATAAACACGGTTCTGATCAATGTTGTAATGAGCGCTTATTGTATCAATAATGGCATTGATAAAGCCCACATCGTCAACGTTCTGATTCGGGTAAATGCCAAAAGTTCCAGCACCGGAATTCCAGGCCGTAGATTGCGTAAATGCATCCACCAAAGCTTCGGGATAAACCGTAATGAACCCTGCCGTGTCGGCCACTACCTGAAATCCTACACCTTGGAAATTGTTGATATTATCGCCCAAGCCATGCAGCGCAATTACCAACGGAACTGCAGTTTGCCCATCGTAGTTTGAGGGTACATTCTGAATGTACTTGCGCGTTTGTCCATCAAATGGCCAGGTAACGGTAGTTTGTTGAGCCAAAATGCGTACGGAACTTGTGATCAGAACCAAAAAGAGAAGTAGATTTTTCATGTCATTCATTGATTTGAGCCAAATTTACACATTGGGAATTTGGAACTAACCGCATCGATTTTTTTATTTTATCGAACTCAAATTGGAAAGAATATGTGAATGGAATGAAGGCCATCTTGAGAAAGATCTACTACTGGGGCTTGAGTTCGAAAGCCGATTTTCAGAAGAATCAGCGTATTATCCGAGATGTTGAATGGAACCAGGTTGTCGAGTTCATACCAACACACAGCAAATTCTTGGACATCGGTTGTGGAACGGGCTATTCGATGAGCCGTGCGATCGAGGATAGGAAATGTGAATGTTTAGGAATAGACCCCGTACCAAATTTTGCCGGTGTGGAGCATCGTTTGCAAAATGTATCAGATGCTAGTTATAGGATTGAACGCGGGGTGGCTGAAAGTATTCCAACTGACGCAGATTCTTTCGATGTAGTTTATAGTTCACATGTCTTGGAACATGTTCAGGATGAGAATAAAGCTTTGAAGGAAATGATTCGGGTTGTGAAGCAAGGCGGGACAATAATAATTGGGGTGCCAACGTCAACCATGGCTCTCATAAGACTGTTCAGTACCTTACTTTTTGAAACCCATAGAAATCTAATTGCTATCCTGCTATGGCCATTTAAACCATCAATTCGCGTTGATAGAAGATTCCTCGATCTTATTGTTCCACCGTCTCACGGACAGCCGAATAGAACTATCTTATTTGACCTTCTTCACTACAGAGTCGATTCTTGGAGGAAACTAATCAGCACTCATCTCACCATAGAAAGAGTTTTACACCCAGCACTTTACCCATTTCCTGATTACAAGCAATTGTTCAAATTGAGAACGATGAAGAATTATGGTTCTTCTGTGTTTTTTATCTGTAAAGCTCATAAGTAGTTTGTGTTTAGAAGATAGGAGTTCAAGCTATAAGATCTATATCTGAGCTTCACGAACACGCCAACTTTCTAAGACGTATTCCTGATGATATTGATGCGTTTGATGAAATGGTTGGAATACGATGTTCGCATTTGGAATTCTGCGAATAGGTATCTAACAGGAGTTATTCATATCCAATAGAAACTGGGAGTCAGAAGATGTGCAGTGCTCTACGGTAAGTTCACAATGTTTAACACAGAGCTAGCCAAGTATTGCCTACATTACCTAATTCTTGCGATGGACATGTTAAACTTTTTAGGTTACAGTACCAAGGTCAGGTTGGAAAGTGAATTGAGATTCACCAAACATGAATATGATTTAGGCGTTGTGCAGTAGCATTGGTTTATCGGCATTAGCGTGTTAACAATTCTCAGCCAAACGAGAAACTCCACCTACTCAGTCTGCTTTATTTGCAATGTGAAAAAGTGGTTCCTGCATATTCCTCTTATTGACAGACTGAGAAGGTTTGCGGGCGCCTATTTTTTAAGCAAGGAAATGCGATTCCGAAACCGAGAAATGCAAGGTGTCGGCATTGATTCTGCACGTAGTATTGGCATTTTGTTCAATGCAAAGGACGAACGAACCTTTAAACAGATACGTGAGTTTGCTGATCAGTTGCGAGGAGGTGGATTGCGGAAAGTCAGTGCCTTGGGTTTTGTCCCTAAATCACAACTGGAGGCATTTCTCAATTCAAGTCAGGATTTCGACTTCTTTACCCGTGAAGATTTTAATTGGTACTATAGACCACAAGGCAGGAAAGTAGCAGGCTTCATCAGTGAGCCTTTTGATATTCTCATTGACCTGCGGCTTAGCAAATTCACCTCCATATTGTTCATTGTAGCCTTATCGCGGGCCCAGTTCAAGGTGGGACGATATAGTAGCGAGTTCAAGGAATTCTATGACCTTATGATTGACGTGGAGGACAGCACGGATCTTAGTTACTTTATCTCTCAGATAAAGCACTACCTGAACATGATAGGAAACACCGGTAACAACAATTGATAGGTGCCGAAATGTGTGTCCTTCTACACCTCAAACGGATTAAAAGATGAAAGAACTTAGAGGAACAGGCGTGGCTATGATAACGCCTTTCAATGCCGATGGAAGTGTCAACTATCCTCATCTAGGGAAATTGACAGAACACCTCGTTTCCGGTGGTGTTAGCTACTTGGTGGTGATGGGTACCACCGGAGAGAGTGTTACCCTTACCAAACAAGAAAAAAAGGATGTTCTACGGCACGTGCTAAGTACGAATGGCGGTAGAATACCAGTGGTTCTTGGTGTGGGAGGAAACAATACAGCAGATGTTTGCGAAGAGCTCAAAAGCTTAGATACTACCGGACTTTCTGCCATTCTATCCGTTTCTCCTGCGTACAACAAACCGACTCAGGACGGCATTTATGCCCACTACAAGGCGGTTTCGGAAGCAAGTCCATTGCCT
>JBJOHR010000065.1:0-18308 GCA_046047575.1 Bacteroidota bacterium
ACCCGAAATACCGAACAACACAGGCAACATCGGTCGGTTGAGCTTGGCCTCTGGAAGCAAACTGCATCTGGTCAAGCCGTTTGGATTTGAGCTTTCCGATTCTCGAGTTAAACGCGCTGGATTGGATTACTGGCAGCACGTTGATCTACAGATATATGAAAGTGCCGATGAGTTCTTCAAAACTCATTCAGACAAGAAAATGGTCTTTCTAAGTAGTCATGGGACCAAATCAGTTTACGAGATCCCATTTGAAGATCATATGTTCTTGATTTTCGGCAAGGAATCAGTCGGTTTATCAAAAGAGATCACTAAGGCTCATTCCGATGCGCTGTACAAGATTCCAATCCGCTCTGAACACATTCGAAGCTTAAACTTAGCGAACGCGGTGAGTGTGGTGGTTTATGAAGGATTACGTCAGTTGAGTTTCACTTGATCAAACTCAGACCTTCTATCGCAGATTCATCATCTGGGGAAAGCAACAAGACCTTATTAAAGAGCACTTTCGCTTCGCGCATCTTACCCATTTTCAGGCTTGTCCAAGCCATCATCAGGTTGAAATCGTAATCAAATGGATAAAGATTGAACCCGATCTGGAAATGCTGAAGCGCCTTATCGAATTCCTCTCTTCCATAAAAGATCAATCCCAATCGATAATGCGCCTGTGAATTTTTGGCATCAATACGAAGAATGTTATCGTACTGCGTTTTCACTTGATCCCAATTACCTACCGCAGCAGCTGGGTAAACATATCCGAACTTGGCCTCGACTGAAGCTGGCATCAGGTCTATCGACTTCTTGTAATACGCCATCGATTCGGTAAAAAGCCCCGCAGAATAGTGCAACCATCCCAATCGAAGATTCAGCTCGTAGGATGTTTCACTGTAGACGGCCTTCAGGTCTTTGATGGCACCGGTAAAATCGCTGCCTGCCTCTTTGGTATAGCTAGACTTGAACGCAGCTTGCAGTTTGGCATCCTGCGCCACGGTTCCTGTCCAAACAATAGTCAACATCAGTAAGGGAAAAAGACTTTTCATGCCTAAAAATTATAGTTCAAACCTAAGTAGAAAGAGTGGAAATTGTACAGTTCTGAAAGTTCAGAGCTATTCTGCATACCCTGCGGGTCCTGAATGCTCGGAAGATAGAACCGTCTGGCTTCCATAGAATATGTCAATGAGATTCCCAATTTATCGATGGGATAGTATGATGGTGTGATCGACCACAACCAGACCAATCTGTCGGTTGCGTTGTTCACAAAATCCAAGCCTACGTCTTCAAATGCAATTACTCGGTTATTCCAAGTAAAGGAAGTGCTGAGCCAAGCACGCTTAAAGAGATTTCCTGCAACAGTTTGGCGCACAAACGGATTCGGTGCATTTCCACCGAAATTATATCCACCAGAAGTTACCGAGTAAAATTTCAGGTTGTTCAGTGGGTACCAGGTCAATGATCCACCAACCGTGTACTTGTTAGTATCCGTATCTTGAAAGTACCCCCCTATTGCCGTTAAATGCACATTGGAAATCTGTTGCCTAATGGTAATGGTCGCGCTCAGATCATAGACCTTATTGAGCCCCGATTCCCAGTATTGAATTATAAAAGATGGCGTTACGGTTGTGTGCTTTGTGGTTTGAATACTCAAAGACGCCAGGTAACCTACTTGCCATACGTTCTGGCTTTCCGCTCCCTCTGGTGTTGGACGTGTCGGTCTTGATTGACTCAGATAATTCACTCCATGATTTAAGGTCAATCTTCTGCCGATCTGATGATTCAGAAACAACGAAATATAAGGCATGCTACTTGGTGCCGCTGTTGTTCCGGCTATGCCACCGGGCAATGATACGTTGAATGTCTTGCCGGTTGAGATACGGTATCCGCCAATTAGTGAAATGCCATTCATCCACTTCGGTTTGATAACCTCAAACGTGTCTTTTTCCAAGACCGACATCGAACTGGTTTTAACCAATGCGGTGGCGGCATTCCCCACATAAACGGACGACCAATAGCCATAGCGTTTCGCAAAAGGGTCGGCACTATTGAATTTCAGTGCCTTTTCGAATTCCTTTTCGGCCTTGAAATACTTACCCAACATGAAGTTGGCATAGCCATTCCGTGCTCGGAGATAGTAGTAATCGATGTCTTCCTTCTGCGCCACTTTTCCGAGTTCGACCACCCGTTGCCAATCGCCTTTCATGTAGGCATTGTATTGCGCAGTGTCGGACCATACCTGGGCATTCACCGACAGGGCGGTCAGAAATATCCATATGAATGCTACTGCACTTCGCATATGAATACTTTTTCGGTTCCGTCTTTTACAATAACGAACGTGGAGATTCCTTTTTGGTCGATTTCAATTCGGTAATCCTTCTTCAATCTGGTCGAACCAAGTGCTTTCACTTCAAGCGATGAGGAGAGTTTCATCCACTCGGCTTCGAGCGAATCGTCTATTTCGTCATATCGAATCTCAAAATCTGCCCGCACAACCGGATAAAATGGGGAAGCCACATCTAACAATCCTTTCAGAAACCCGGAATAGATGTCATTGACAGGAAAATGGTCAGCAACTTTCAGATCACGATAGAATCCGAGCATCACCTTGTAAGCTCCCGTATAGAATTCGAACAGAGGCGAATTCCTGTCACCTATAAACCGCGTGAAATAGAACAGCGTTTCGTTGTTCACGAAATAGGCCACCGCATCCGTTTGGTGGCAATAGATGTACGTGCTGTTGTAGGCATCGGTGAAAACCTCCCACTTCAGAATTTCTCCGTTCGAAGTCATCCACAACTGCATGCCCGGAATGAGGTTGAACGCCTTTTTCAATAACGGATCGACCTTCACATTGGAGATCGTTTGGCCTTCCTTCGGGTAATCAAATGCATGGAATTTCGGGCCATCGACCGTCTTCTCCATGTAATAGGCCACGGGATATTTCATGGTCTTGCTGCCGATGTAGGGTGTGGCCTGCATCTGGAAATGGATGTGCGGCTCGGGCGACCGACCGGAATTCCCCAACGCTGCGATCAACTGCCCCTTCTTAACGGCATCTCCAACGGAAACCTTAACGCTGTCCTTTTTCAAGTGACTGAGTTTGGTGAACATGCCATCGCCATGACGGATGACCACGGTGTTTCCCCAATTCTTGTCAATATTGACGTCACCGATGGCATTATCTTCCACCCCGTTCTCCATCGCTACAACCCAACCGGACTGCGGAGCCACGATCGGGCGATTGAAACCATAGAAATCCTCCAACCGCGTACCAGGACTTCGGTAGGTTTTTCCGTTATCATCCTCGATCACAAAATCGAATGCCTCCTTCCATTCGCCCTTGTGGGTGATGTCGCCATCATGTCCCTGCGAAATGGTCCATTCACCATAAAAAGGCAGGTAAATATGGAAGTAGGTATCGTTGGCGTAGCGCTCCTTCTGATTCAGAAATCGGTAAAGATTTCTTTCGGGAGAATACGACTGTTCAACAATCGGAGTAAGACCTTTTGGTGCCAATCTTAGCTTCAGAACGTAAAGCGTAACCAATACAAGTACGTTATACGGAAGCGAGTAGATCGGTAGCTGAACAACCGTGAAAACATTACCAATGGCAGCAATAAGAATGGCAATAACTGGCGATGCCAACGCCACCATGATGAAGGTTCCGCGGGACGGAATGGTGAAAAATCCTCCCAACGCGATGGCCGAAAGAATGAAGTTGAAACCGATGTAGCTGTAATGAAGATGGGAGAACTGCCCCTGCATGAAACTGAAGAACAAGTAACCCGAGAAAAACCCGATCAGCGAAAGGACGAACGCGATGCGCGAGAATCGGATCAATCCGAGCATGATGACCAATCCCGCAAGAATATTGAACTGAAAGAAGATGGCTCCGAGCGAACGCAGATAGACATCCAGAATGTCTGGAATAGGAAGGTTTTCGACCCAATCGTAGAAATTGACAAGCGTTTCGCCACCATAAGCCCAAAGCTCATTGATGGTGTAAATGCCACGTTCAGTGAGTTGCAATCCACCGAACTCCCTACCGACCAAAAGCACGGTCCAAACCCCGAATAGGAACGGAATGCTCATGATCGGCAATCCGTATTTGCTCAATTGCGCGTTGATGGCCAGCGTGAAAAAAAGCGTGAAAATGGACATCAACACCAGCAGAAGAACGAACGGCAGGTTCATGTCGTAGTAGACCGCCATCACCATTCCTACCATCACGCTATTGAAACTGTACATTCCCTCGCGGATGTTCTTGTGGTCGAACCCAAGGAAGTAGGCCGTGAGAATGGCGATCAATCCAGCCACTATCGCACTGATGCCGACATACGGATCAATGAAGGAACAGAGCAACAGGACAATGGCAAAAACCTTATCCAAACTGAAAAAGATCTGAGAGTAGCTGTGCAATAAGCCTTCCCAGATCAGTCGTGTGGTATATTTCCTTTGGTCAGTCAAGTTGGGGTCTGTGGGGGTGGAGTTTCGAGTTACAAGTTTCCAGTTGCGAGTAACTTACTTGCTACTCGTAACTGGAAACTCGCGGCTCTTTTAAAGTTTGAACTGCTTCAGGTACTCAGGCATCTGTTCCTGCTGATCGATGTTGGTCAGTTGCTCACGCTTACGGATAAGGTGCGGCTTGTTCTTCGTATCGATCATTACCACCGCTGGGCGCAGCGCAATGAACTGCATCCATTGGGTCATGTTGTAGGCGCCAACGGTGTGTACCACAACCTGATCGCCCCGCTTCATCGGTGGCAACGTGGCGTTTTCGCGCACCACATCGATGTTCATACACAGCGGGCCGTACATCACGGTGTCTTCCGTGTGGTGACTGAAATCCTGCGCAGGGCTGATCTTGTGGTCGTACCAGAACGAAGTGAACATGATATTGACCCCGAAATCCATGATCGTTGCCTTGCGGCCATCGCTCAAACGCTTGTTGGAGATGACCGAACCGAGCAGATAACCTGCCTCATCGATCAAGGCACGTCCTGATTCAAGAATCAGCAACGGCAATTCATCTTCCACAAAACCAGCATTCATAATGGCGGTTGAAATGGCCTCTGCGTAATCGTCAAACGTTGGCGAAGTATCGTATCCCGAAAGGAACGAACCTTTGAGCGTGTTCTTGGAAGCAAAACCTCCACCAAGATCCAAATACTGGATCTTCTTGTTGTATTTCTGTTGGATGCTCAGCGCCAACTCCGAAAGCTTTTTCGCAGCAACTCCGTAAGCATTCGCTGTCAGCATGAACGTTCCGATATGGCAGTGCAATCCGACCAGATCCATCTTATCGCCAAGCACGATCTTGTTGATGGCATCCCAAGCTTGGCCGTTCTCGTAGTTGAACCCGAAACGGTCCCACATCGGATAAACGCCCGTGTCCATATTCACCCGAATGGCCACTTTCGGACGGATGCCAGTTTCAATGCAAAGCTCCGTCAGGGTGTAGAGTTCATCCAAGTGGTCGATATGGATCAATGACTTGTTATCCATCGCCAACTTCAATTCCTCGACCGTTTTGTCTGGTCCATTGAAGATGATCTTGGAGCCAGGCACACCGTTCTTCAGTGCTTTCTGGTATTCAAAACCCGAGACCACCTCAGCCCACGAACCCATCTGATGGTAAACGTTGCAGACCGCGCTGATGTAGTTGGTCTTGTAGCTCCACGCAAACTGCACCTTTGGATAGCGCGTGTCAAACGCACGCTTCGCATCCTTAAATGTTTCCTGAATCTGTTTCTGCGAAATGACGAACAGTGGTGAGCCGTAATCCGCCAACAGGTCCTTCACCGCACAATCATCAATATGTGTAACCGGTTCGTACTCGGTCTTAGTACCGAACTTGTTCATCATTCCCGTGTTCAGCCTACGGATAATGGGCCTTTCATAGCGCTGCTTTTCCATGTCTTCTGATTTTATTGGTTGGTACTAATTGGCTTACGATGCTTTCTTTTTGGACTTGGGGCCAAGCTCACCCGCTGTGGAGATCTCTTCGAACTCCTTCATGTCCACGATCAGGTCCCAAGAGTAGCGGATGAACATCTTCCCGACCTCGTACTCAGTGAAGTTTTCGACCTTCTCACCCAACGCGAGTTTTACCAACGCTTCTGGGAGATTCTGTCCGCAACCTACGGCCAAGTAAACCCAAGCTGGGAACCGTGGATTGATCTCGAGCAGATAGTATTCGTCATCGCTGGTCTTAATGTACTCGAGTTCCAAACCTCCTCGCCATTTTGAACTGGCCATCATGGACTTGGCTTCCTTTAAAAGTCCTTCATCATCCAGGCTTACACCTGCCCAAGCTTTTCCTTTATCGGTGATGTATTGCTTGCGCATCGGTACCGCTCCGACCATATTCCCTTCGCCATCGCCAAGGGCCACGATATTCACTTCGGTTCCGTAGACGAACTGCTGGATAACGATAGGCAATCCCCACTTGGCCGCAATCTTATTGAAGTGGGTTCCTACCTGTTCCTGATTATAAGCGATGTGTGCATCATAGAACTGTCCTTTGACAACAACAGGATAGGTGAAATCCTGCGCCAACTTTGGAATCTCGGCCGTGGAGAAGATCATCTTACTCTTCGGAACGAGCATACCATGCTTCTCCCCGAATTCTTCCAGATTCACCTTATGGCGCGCCTCGAATTGCTCAATGGTCGGAAGGAAAGTTTTGATTCCCAATTCCTTCTCCATTCTGCCCGAAAGCTTGATGAAGTTGAACAGCTCCGCATCGAAATTCGGAATGAGCACATCGATGTTCTCCAAAGAATTGATGTAGGCAATGCGACCGAAAATCACCTCTGTACCTGACTTAGGAAAAGGAATCCGGTAAACGTAATCGACCACATCATGCATGTAAATGCCCGGCTCAAGAGCTTCATAGCTCAGTCCAATGACACGGACATCGAACTCCTCGCTATCGCGCAGCGCCCGGATCACAGGAACACCAGGTCCCGGGCTGTCGATGTTGTTGAGCCCCGTTACGGCTATGGTGAGTTGCTTCTTCATGATCACGATGCATCTAAGAGTTTGTACTGTCCCAACATTTTCAGGAAATCATAATAGTCCTTTTCGAAGGTTTCCTCATCCACGTCATACCAAGTACGAACAGTGGTCTTGATGTCCTTCTCATCGCGTCCATCCTTCATCAGTTTGAGGATGTCGGTTCCCACCGAATTGAGCGAAAACGAATCGCCCGTTGTCGGATTGAAAACGAATCCTGATTCGCTGATGGCTATGTTCTTCTTTAGACTGATCATGACTTCTGATTTTTAGTTGTTCCGAATCTGTTCCTCAAAGTACGTGGTTCGGTTCTGGTTGCGTTTTACAGTATTTACAGTTCCATGTGTAAGATTCAACGGGCTTCTACCGCACAGTTGCCAAAAGGTTTTCAAATTAGCCTGTCAAGCGGAATCCTACCACCTCCTTCTCCTTCTTTGAATTGTTTTGGTGTAAAGCCCGTTACTTGCTTGAACTGATTGCTCAGATACTGAACACTGCTGTATCCCATTTGGTAAGATATTTCACTCAGGGTAAGGTCTTTGTAACTGAGCAATTCCTTCACCCGCTCAATCTTCAATAGGATGATGTACTTCTCCAAGGTGGTATTTGTCTGTTCGGAGAAAACCCTGCTCAATTGATGGTAAGCCATACCTGTCCGCTCGCTCAAGTGGTCTGAGTTTCGGATAAGCGAGTTGGCGTTATTGCCGTGATAGAAAAGCTCGATGCATGCCACTTTGATCATTTCCACCATTTGCTGCCCCTCGTCCTCCACCAACGCAAATCCAATGGATGGCAACGCATCGATGAACTGCGCCAATTGCCTTTCGTCCTCATAACCAACAACAGCACGCCCGAGTGATATCCGCTCCACTTCGCTCATATCCAATTGCTTCAGCATTTGCCTGATGGCCACAATACATCGGCTGCTGACCATATTTCGGATATGTAGTTCGGCTGATTTCATGGTCTGCCAAATCTAAGATTCTTCAGCGCAAACGACCTTTACACAATTTCCATTGGTTTTAATGAAATGACAGAATCAGGCATAAAAAAGGCCGGCCCCCGAAGGAACCGGCCCACCCACATTATACCAATCAATTACTCGATGGTAACGGATTGGGTTTTTACTGTTTCGGTTACGAAATAGAATTGCTTACCGCCATAGGTTGCAGCTTCAAATCGATATGGAGCTACTTGGGCAAAATTGGCGCCTGTTCCCATGCCATCGATCTCAGCTTCAGTAAAGATGCTTGAGGTTGTTCCTGGGTTTTCCACGTGCACAACACCTCCTAACATGAACCAAACAGAGTCTGCACCGGAAACATTGGATACGGTAAGTGCATAATCTCCCGTTCCAGGAATGGTTGTAGAGCTAGTGATATTGCCCAATGTTGGGAAATCGATGTTTGTTGTGTGCGAAAAGGCTGGGATATTGGCCGATCCACTCACCTCCCATGATGGAGTTCCACTGAAATCGATCCCAGTTGGATTGTTCTGAGTGGTTGGTGAGAAATATGCGTTGTTTTCATAACGGCTCAATTCCTCGCCTTCCAACGTAATGGTTCCTGCTTCAATCAATGTTGAATAGTCAGTACCATCAGTAAATCCGGCAGAACCCAGACCAAGAACGATCTCCTGAACAGGCACACCGAATCCTGGGTCGAAAGTGGTAACGGTCTTAACCGCAGCCAACGTTCCATAACCTTCTGTAAAGGTAGGTGTAGGAGGATTACTGGCCGGGTCGGTAGGTGTTGGTGGTTCTTCTGTGGTGTTGCACGATGAAACAGATACCGCAACGGCTGCGGCCAAGCTCAGATATCTGCCCCATTTCAATGCTTCGTTGATTGTTTTCATAGTTATTAGGAGTTTGTTTTGTGAGTTGAACAATTGTAATTCGACCCTGCAAACCACCGAAACGAAGCTCGCGGAATTCTACGCGGTTTTACGTAAATGTGCTAGGGCTTTGGAACAAACTCCGACAGTATCCAATCTCCTTGAATGTGAACCGTTGGACCTAACTCGCCCGCAAACACACATTCCTTCAGGTTGTCCAATCGATAATCAATTCGTTTGCCAACACCCGAATAATTTCTGATCCGATACAGATCCACCGCCATGGCACGGGCGTCTATTCCTTCCAAGTTCTGGATGGAAACACCATAGATCTGAGCGAAATCTTCATACCATGGGAGCATGAAGAAAGGCTCGTGAATGATTGCTTGGAAATGAATTGGCATACTCCGCTTTGCCTGACATGAAAATGCATTATCGTCTGGCGACACAAGAACGGTCACATCTTTAGGTGTATTCTCCGCGATCCAGAAATGCATCTTCTCGAGATCGGAGTAAAGCCGAATTCCGATCATGTACTTCCCCTGAAGCGGTTCAGGTAGCAATTTTGAGTTGGTGATGAAAAAGGATATGACGAGAAAAAGAGAAATGGAAATTGGTAAGACGAGGTGTTTCTGTTTTGAGAGCACGATGAAACCAGAAAGCAATTGCCCGACCGATCCAGCAACCATGATTGAACTGAAAGCCCCTATCCAAACCGTTACCTTGAACCATTGCACCTTGCCGATCTGCAGAATTCCCAAATACTCCAAACACAGCCAATAGACCAGCATTCCGAACAATCCGAATCCCACAAATCCCACATAAAATTGCTTGTCTCTTGGTTTGGTCATGTGGTAGCTCACCAACCCCAACCCCAAAAGCCCAAAAAACTTGATGTAATGCGTAATTGGGAAGAGACTTGGAACATAGTGATGATGGTTTCGGAAACGGTAAAGGATCTCGTAGTAGAGTTCCTTGTCATATTCCACCGTTTCGGCAAACTGCCTGCCGAACGTTGGTACAAGTATGAACGCTGCAACCGCTATGAACGGCAGGCCGAATTTCAAGGTGTTGCCAAAGTTTCTTCTAATAAGGAGTTCAATTCCTCCAAGAATCAAGAACAGTTGCAGTCCGACCAATGGCTGAAAAAGGGTTGCAAAGCCAAGCACCAAACCGGAATTAACATGTTTCCTTTTCAAAAATTGGAGCAGTCCAAACGAGGAGATTCCCTTAGCCATGGTGCTTGAAATGAAGCTGCCGTACATCACGTGGTTTCCTCCAACCGTAAACCCGTAGAATACGATCATTGCCAGAACGGGGGCCAACAGCACCGACCATCTATCTCCGAAAAGCTCTTCGGCAATTCGGCTAAATGAGTACGCCATCAGTGCAATACAACAGAATGTGAGGATGAAAAGTCCCCATTCCAATCCAACCGTTTCGGCTACAAAAAGCACTAACTTCTCGTAGTAGAACCTGACCGTGAAAATCTGGTTGGAGGCGTTTACGAAGTAGTCGTTCGGGTACAGTTCCAGATCGAGCATCTGATAGATCTGGGGCAAGTGTTCGGCCTGATCATCTGTATTGAACTGGTACCCGCGGATGAACAGGAAAACGGACGCCACCAAGAACGCGTACCCCAAAATGGGTAAAGAGCTTCCGAATTGGCGCATGGTCATAACGAGGCGAGAATTACCGTTAATTTTAGCGGGCAAGATAGCCATGAACAAACGGATTCTTCTAGTAGAGGACGAGGAAAGTCTACAGGACATCATTAAACTGAACCTGGAGTTGGATGGCTATGTTGTTTCGGCAGTGAACAACGGCAAAAGCGCGCTGGAGGAATTCGCCCGACAACGTTTCGATCTGGTGATTCTAGATGTGATGCTGCCCGAAGTGGACGGTTTTACCATCTGCCAGACCATCCGCTTGGAAAACACCAAGGTTCCGATCCTGTTCCTTACCGCAAAAAGCTCGGCCGAAGACCGCGTTTTCGGACTTAAGATCGGAGGCGATGATTACCTGACCAAACCGTTCAATTTGGATGAATTCCTACTTCGGGTGCAAGCATTGCTAAAACGCAGTACAACTCAAACAGGACCATCTGTTGACAGCTTCACATTCGGTCCATGCAGCATTGATTTCACATCATTCACCATACGTGACATAGACGGGAAGGAATACCAATTGTCTAAGAAGGAGATGAAGCTATTACGACTTTTCGTAGAGCGGAGAAACGAGGTTCTGAGCCGCGAAACCATTCTGGAAACCGTATGGGGCTACGATGTTTTTCCATCAACGCGCACCATCGACAACTACATTCTGGCTTTCAGAAAGTTCTTCGAAAAGGACCCTAAAGACCCAAAGCATTTTCTCTCTGTTAGAAGCGTTGGCTACAAATTCGTAGCGTGAGCTTAGGAAATTGATTCAGTGAGAATGAGTGAATTCGGCTTGAGACCACCTCACTCGATCACTATATCCAGTCAGTTCGTCATCAAATCGTCAAATCGATCATTCATAACCTCACCACTTCATTACTTATCCTATTTTCACGGCTCATCTTCAACCCCAAGAACATGCATTTTAGATTACTGCTTTGCCTTTGCTTTTTGGGCTGGCATGTGGCTGCATTTTCGCAGACCGTCAACCCAAAAGATGTAACCATTATCCGCGATTCACTGGGTGTTCCGCACATTGTGGGAAAGACCGATGCCGATGCTGCCTACGGCCTGGCCTATGCCCATGCGGAAGACAATTTCAAGGATATCCAAGAAGCCGTAATGGCCGGCAAAGGCCTATTGGGCAGTTACCAGGGAAAAGATGGCGTTCTGTTCGATTTCGGCCTACAATTCCTTCAGATCGACTCATTGGTAGAAGCGCGCTACGAGCAGGATCTGTCGGCTCATTTCCGGTCGGTGCTAGAAGCTTATGCACAAGCGCTTAATGATTATGCCGCGGCCAATCCGAAAGAAGTGACACTCAAGAAGACCTTCCCTGTATGCGGAAAAGACCTCGTAAAAAGTTCAACGCTCAGTGTTTCGTTGATGGCCGGTCTGGGAATGGGGCTTAAAGCCGTGAATGAGAACCGAGTGGAGGAATTTCTTGGTTCGAACGAAGCGCATACAGGAACGGGCTCCAATGCCTTGGCGGTAGCTCCCGAACGAATGGACGATGGCCGCGCGTATCTGTTGATCAATTCGCACCAACCTATTGAAGGAAGATTTGCGTGGTACGAGGCTCACGTTATGAGTGATGAAGGCTGGAACTGCGTTGGCGGACTTTTCCCAGGTGGCACAAGTGTGTTCGTTGGATCGAACGAAAATCTGGGCTGGGGACACACATTCAACTACCATCAGTTTGGCGACATCTACAAACTGGAGCTCAATCCTAAGAACAAGAACCAGTACAAGTACGATGGCGAGTGGCGAAATTTCCAAGTGCGCAAGATCAAACTGAAAGTGAAGATCATTGGAATGAAAATTCCCGTTTCCAAGAAGGTCAAAAACTGTGCATTCGGTCCCGTTTTCGAGAATAAATACGGCTCGTGGGCTTTCCGTTTCCCTGCCTATAAGGACATTCGGGCCACCGAGCAATGGTTCTTGATGAACAAGGCCCGAAACTTCGGAGAGTTCAGCGAAGCCATGAAAATGCAAGCCGTTCCACTTTTCAATACGGTCTATGCAGATAGAGAAGGGAACATCATGCTGCATTCTGGTGGGAAGGTGCCGAAACGCGACCCGAAATTGAACTGGAGTGCACCCATTACGGCCAACACATCGAACTACAGTTGGACAGAGATTCTTGATTATGACCGATTGCCTCACGTGGAAAACCCTGATTGCGGCTACGTTTTCAATGCCAACAACACCCCACTACAGTGTACTGGAGACAGCTGCAATTGGGACGAATATTTCCCGGGTCTGCAGACCTTCATGTACAACCGGGGCGAGCGCTTCAGTTACCTGATGGAACAGCAGCAGGGTCCGTTTACCGAAGATGACCTTGACCGCATAAAATTCGACATGAAGTTTCATCCCAATGGGATCTACGAAACCAAGTTTGCCGCCATGTTCAACTTGGATGAGAGCACGTATCCTGACATTGCCGATGCCATTCAGAAACTGAAAAAGTGGGATAGAAACGGAAACGCAGACAACTTGGATGCTGCGTTGGCCATGGTAACACATGATTTTTTGCGCATGGCCGTGAACGGACCCTTTGCGCTGTTGATGGTAAGGCAAGGCAACGTATCGGAAGAAATGGCGGTGGAAGCGATCCGCAAGGCAAAGAAGTTTATGCTGAAGACGCATGGATCCATGGATGTTCCGCTTGGTGAGGTACAACGATTGATCCGCGGTGACAAAAGCCTGCCGGCACATGGATTGGCAGAAGTTCCCCGAGCTGCGGATGCCCGTCTCCACGATAAGAGGAAAGGCATTTACAAGATCACCAGTGGAGATGGTTACATTCAGATAGCACGGTTCTCCAAAGAATCCACAGAGATCCGAAGTATCAATGCACTGGGAGCAAGCTCAAACCCCGACAGTCCGCACTATTACGACCAGATGGAAATGTTCACCGACCATGAATACCGAATTGTTCATCTTGAGCGAACTAAGCTGGAGGCAACCGCAGAGCGTATTTATCATCCGGGTGACCGATAAGACCATTTAAATGGCGAACATTACTTTCCAAAAATCAAACACACCATGAAGCAATTCCACCTTATTTTCTGCCTTCTATTCGGTCTTGGCATCCATTCACTTTCAGCGCAGCAGAGCTGTTCATTCATTATTCATGTGGATGGGGTGAATGGGGCGAACACAACCGACTGCGGTTCTGAGGATGAGCCTTGCGGAACGATCAACTACGGTATTATCCGTGCTTTTAACAATGGCCACACCGATGTGCGTATTGCGGCCAGCATGACCTACAATGAGATAGTGGATCTTGCCCCAGGTGTCAATCTGTGGGGCGGATTCGATTCGCAATGGGCAGTAACTGGTCAGACGGTCATTCAAGGCGGATTGGCTGGTAATGGCGAATTCTACACCGTCTTTGCTAACGACATCAACCAACCCACCCTATTATCCGACCTGCACATCATTGCCCCAACCGCAACAACTGCTGGTAAAAGTTCCTACGGCCTGCATGTGTCAGTAAGTGATGGTCTGAAGCTACAACGGGTGACCATTGATGGCGGAACCGGGTCCAACGGAACTGTGGGAAGCCACGGTATCAATGCCACCGTCAACGGGGTGGACGGTTCCAATGGTGGAAATTCTGACGAGTTCAACACGCCCTGCAATGATGATGATGAAGGAGCTGGGGGAACTGGAGCCGTAACGCCTGGACATCCGACCACGGCCGGGGGAAGCGGTGGACAGGGAGGCAACATGGACGATGATTGCGGAGGATTCCCTGATCTGGATGCAACGCCTGGTGTAAACGGTTCAAATGCCATCCAATCGGTTGTCAACGGATATGGATATAGAGGTGCTGGTGGAGGCACATGCAATCCGGGAGTCAGTGGAAACGATGGACGGACGCTACATGGAACAGGTGGACTTGGTGCAACGTCATCTGCAAACCTTGTCGGATTCTTTTGGCAGGCCACGAGTGGATCTGCAGGAACGCTCGGTGCTGACGGCACAGGTGGCGGTGGCGGTGGCGGATCGGGAGGATGCGATTCAGGCACTGACTCTTACGGTGCCGGTGGTGGCGGTGGCGGTTCTGGCGGAGTGGCTGCTCCTTTTGCTGGCTCTGGTGGTCTTTCTGGTGGAAACAGCGCGGCAATATTTATGCTGACATCCACTTGTTCTCTGGTCGATTGCAACATCAATCTTGGTACTGGTGGGAACGGTGGGAACGGTGGGAACAGCGGAACCGGAACTGCTGGTGGAAATGGAGGAACTGGAGGACTCGGTATTGGGACCGGAGCAGGTGGAAATGGTGGAGATGGCGGAGCTGGAGGCGACAGTGGTGGCGGTGGCGGTGGATCTGCGGGTTCGGCCTACGGAATCTGGGGAAGTAATTCAACCGTCATCCATTCTGGTGTCTTCTTCAACCTTGGTTCAAACGGCATCATTGGTCAAGGTGGTAGCGGCACTCCTACAGGAGTGGCAGGAACAAATGGAAGCCCGGGACAGATACTCGATCTTGCTGGCGACCTTACAAGTGTTGAACAGACGGTAGTGCTTGAAGAAGACCCTTGTATAGAGATCATAACGGCCGATCTGTCTATTCTTGAACTTTGCGCAGGTGAATCAACCACAATCGACTACAATGCCGTTGGTAGTTTCAGTGGAGCGAACACCTTTACAGCTCAACTCTCCGACCCAAGTGGCGATTTCAGTTCGCCTACAGACATCGGTTCCGTGGTTTCCAGCACCTCTGGTACCATTGCGATCACCATACCGGCCAACGCTTTGACGGGATCTGCCTATCGGATCCGAGTGGTGTCTTCGGCCACTCCTGCCATTGGAATTCAAAATCCAACAGACATTATCATCAACGCAATTCCAACTGTGGTGGCCAATGCCAGCCAGCAGAACATTTGCGAAGGTGATTTCATAACGCTTTCTGGAAGCGGAGCCGACACCTACAGCTGGAACAATAACGTTTCAGACGGAGTTGCTTTCGGACCCTATCAAACTGGTTATTACACCGTGATCGGGGTCGACAATGCTACGCTCTGTGCCAATGCGGACTCTGTGCTTGTTACCGTTACCCAACTGCCCGATACTTCGGTGCTAATGAACGGCAATCAGCTGGCTGCCGTTCTTGGAGGGGCCAGCTATCAGTGGGTGGATTGTGACAATGGCTTTGCCGCCATCTCTGGAGAACAGGATCAGGTTTTCACAGCTTCCGTTTCTGGCAATTATGCCGTTGTGGTCACTCAGAATGGTTGTTCAGATACTTCGTTCTGCCACAGTATCATAACCGTAGGTTTGGACGATGCAGAGAAGGAAGCATTGCTCCTGCTCTACCCGAATCCAAGTTCAGGTATGTTCCAATTGATATCGAACGCTGAGAATCCGATGGAGGTCAGTGTGTACAACATGATGGGACAGACGATCTATTCAAGATCAAACGTTACCAACAATAGCATTATCGATCTTGGAGATACTGAGACAGGAATCTATTTGATTCGATTCTTCAACCAAGAATTGAATGCCGTAAGGCAAGTGGTGGTTCAGAAGTAACCTACTTATTGCTAAGGTTCAAGCCCCGAATTCCGAAAGGTGTTCGGGGCTTTCTTTTAGAACTTCTTCCAAAGCTTAGCCAACAACAGCAGACAGATGGCTGAGGCACCAAAAAGCACAGAACCTAAGATCACATTACCATAAACGAATGAACCTGTGGCAAAAAGGGCCGTGTACACCACTACGCAACCTAGGAACATTCCAAGGATCTGAAGCGGAAGGTTACCTGCAACTGCGACTCCTTCGGGTCGGTAGGCTTTCCAACCTATGGTCGGATTTACATGCTTTGCGAATGCTTTGAGCGTAGCTTCTGATTCTGGCTGCGTCAGAAACGTGACTGTCAACCAACCCATCGTTGTGATTCCAACTCCCACCACAAGTTTGAAGTTCGGTGGAACAATATCTGGTGCGATGATCTCGAGCACGATCGCTACTAAAAACGAAATGACCATGCCGCTGATCTCTGTCCAAGCATTGATGCGCCACCAGAACCATCGAAGTATGAAAATGGCGCCTGTCCCCGCTCCTATCTGCATTAGAATATTGAATGCCTGTAGCGCATTTGTAAGAACCAAGGCAAACAATGCCGCGAACACCATGAGCAGTACAGTTGAAACACGTCCGACTGTAACGAGTTCCTTCTCTGTAGCATCGGGTTTAATGAAACGCTGAAAGAAATCGTTCACCACGTATGAACTACCCCAATTGAGATGCGTGGAGATGGTGCTCATGAATGCTGCGATCAGCGAAGCAATGACCAGACCCAGCAATCCTGTGGGTAAATAAGTCATCATGGCCGGGTAAGCAAGGTCATCGTTGATCATACTTGGGTCGATGTTCGGAAAGGCCATCTGAATACTTTCCAAAGTCGGAAAGACCACCACCGAGCAAAGGGCAATGATGATCCAAGGCCATGGTCGCAGCGCGTAATGCGAGATATTGAATAGTAGGGTCGCTCCCATGGCGTGCTGCTCATCTTTTGCAGCAAGCATGCGTTGCGCTATGTAACCGCCCCCGCCAGGTTCAGCTCCCGGATACCAAACGCTCCACCATTGAACAGCCAAGGGAATGATCAAAAGTGGTATGAGACTTTCCGTATCCGAAAAATCGGGGAGAAAATTGGTCAGTGAGGCCACTTCTGGTTTTGCCAACAGGTTTTCCAAGCCTCCTACCTGCGGCAGATCCAATAGCACGTTTGCTGCCCAAATGGTTCCGATCATGGCCAATGTGAACTGGAAGAAATCCGTGAAGATCACACCACGCAAACCTCCCGATGAACTGTAGATCACCGTTACAACACTGGCAATAAGCAAGGTCTGGTAAGGCGACAAACCGAGCATGACACCTCCGATCTTGATAGCGGCCAAGCAGACTGTGGCCATGATCATCACATTAAAGAAAACGCCCAGATACAGTGCTCGGAAACCACGAAGAAATGCGGCACTTTTTCCACCATAACGAATCTCGTAGAACTCAAGATCGGTAAGCACGCCCGACCTCCTCCACAACTTGGAGTAGACGAAAACCGTCAACATTCCGGTAAGCAGAAAGGCCCACCAGACCCAGTTTCCTGAAACGCCATTCTTCCGCACAATATCAGTCACCAGATTGGGCGTGTCGGCTGAAAACGTGGTGGCAACCATGGATATGCCCAGAAGCCACCAAGGCATGTTCCGTCCTGACAGGAAGAATTCAGCAGAGCTGGAACCCGCCTTACGCGACACGAGCATTCCAATTATGAGCGAAACAAGGAAGAAGGCCGCTATGATGGCCCAATCGAGTGTGGATAGTTGCATGATGAAAAGTAGGACGGAAAAGAAAGCTGAAATGCGAACCGAAAACCGAACTATTAACAACCCAAGGTTGAAGGAAACAGCTACGCGAAACCCTTAAGATCATAGCGGTTTCTATCTTCGCGACCGCAAACAAAAGAAAATGAAACCGACACTACTGATACTTGCCGCAGGAATGGGCAGCCGCTATGGAGGATTGAAGCAGATCGACCCTCTTGGTCCAAATGGAGAGACCATCATTGAATATTCTATCTACGATGCCATTCAAGCTGGTTTCGGCAAAGTTGTGTTTGTGATCCGCGAGAGTTTTGCGGACGATTTCAAAGCGCGGTTCACCGGAAAATTCGAGGATAAGATCGACATAGCTTATGCGTATCAGGATGTAAACACACCTGTGGAAGGTATTACAGATCTTCCGCATCGCGAAAAGCCGTGGGGAACCATGCATGCGGTGTTGGTGGCCCACGATGTG
>JBJOHR010000066.1:0-6130 GCA_046047575.1 Bacteroidota bacterium
CCCGTGGCGCATTTGGGCTTTTTCGTGAACATGGGCTCGCGTGATGAGCTTCCAGAAGAACATGGCCTTGCGCACTTCGTGGAGCACACCATTTTTAAGGGGACCAAACGCAGAAAAGCATACCACGTTCTTAGTAGGATGGAGGATATAGGTGGCGAACTGAATGCTTACACCACCAAGGAGGAAACGGTTGTCCACGCTACGTTTCTGAACGAGCATTATGGTCGGGCGGCAGAGCTTTTCAGCGACATCATCTTAAATTCAACCTTCCCGAAAAAGGAGTTGGAAAAGGAGAAATCGGTCATAGAGGACGAGATCAATTCGTATTTGGATTCGCCTTCGGATATGATCTTTGATGAGTTCGATGAGTTGATCTTTGATGGTCATCCTTTGGGAAGAAACACGCTCGGAACTCCCGAAAGCGTGCATAGTTTCAATGCGGGTTCGGTTCAGCGGTTTTTGCATCGAGGATATAGAACCGATCAGATGGTCATCAGTTCTGTTGGACGCATTGACTTGCGGAAACTCAGGAATATGTTGGAGCGCTATTTCAGCGCAGACATTACTTCTATTGACGGTCATGAGCGGACATCGTTCTCTGGTTACAAACCAAAACGAATTGAGTTGGAGAAATCCAACTACCAAACGCATTTGATGATGGGGACGGAGGCGTATCGTTCCGATCATGATGACAGAATCGGGCTGTTTCTGCTTTCCAATCTGTTAGGCGGACCAGGAATGAATGCGCGTTTACATATGACACTTCGCGAGCGGCATGGCTATACATATAATGTAGAAACCAACTATTCGTCTTTTTCGGATACAGGCCTGTTCTCCATTTACCTCGGAATGGACGAACGGTATCTGAATAAGTGCATAGTTCTTACGCATAAAGAACTGCGTTTGCTTCGCGAAAAAGGTCTTGGAACACTGCAATTGCACAAAGCCAAGCAGCAGATTCTTGGTCAAGTGGCAATTGGGCAAGAGAATAATCAAAGCCAAATGCTGGGAATTGGGAAAAGTATACTTGCGTTTGATGAGGTCAGGACCTGGAAACAAATTGCCGAAGAGATCGAAGCGCTTACCTCCAAGCAGCTACTTCGCATTGCCAACGAAATACTGAACGAGAAGGATTTCAGTTATCTGATCTACCGAAAGCGGTGATCAGTCTTTTTGGTATACAAGCTTCAGCGTGAGGTTGAATTCCTCAGCCATCAACTGTAGGAAATAAATGTTCTTTGCCAATCCGATCGGGGAGAGGTCAAGCTGCGGTTCTTGATTTCCCTCGGCAACCAAGCTTCCTTTAGCATCAAACAACTGCCACTTCAGGTTTTCAATCTGCGGTAGGTTTACGATTCCAGTTGTTGGGTTGGGGTAAACGGATTGCCGCTTGAGTTCTTCTACATCTGTGGTAATGTCAATGAACTGCTGACCATCGGAGGTTTCTGTTTCTTCCAATCCTGCACCGTTAATGGCTTTCACGGTGGTGTAATACCACTGGTTTGGCGTTAACGCGTAAGGAACGTTGATGGAAGTATTCAAACCTTCGTTGCTCCAATTGTAGACGTTTGTTCCGCCTGCAAAATCACCGATGGCCACTTCGTAATGGTCAATTCCTGAGTTGGGGTCAGCGGCCGTTTGCCAATTCGCGAAAAGCTGCGTGCCATCATTCGTCAGATCAATATCGGTTGATGTTCCATCATCAACACCATTCAGAACTGGCGGGGTCCAGTCCACGTTAACTTGAGTAACATCTTCGGAAGAAAGATTTCCCGCATTGTCAAAAATGTAGGTTCTCACCTCGCAAGAAGGCGTACTTGGGTTTGGGTTCTGGTAACGGACCTCTTCATTTACCGTTCCTATTGTTATTAGTTGAGCCCCAATCCGATTCTTGTAAACCCTAATGTCATCAAACTCTGCCGTGCAGTTTCCTGTTCGGAGCGAGATGCTGTTGCCGCTCGTAAGCGGACTTGGGTCGGTCCATTCACTTGCCAAAACATCATCTACATAAACGCGGATATTCCCGTTGAAATGGTTGCAAACAACCTTCACATCGTACCACGTGTTGGCATCAACTGTGAAGTCATCATCCGTTTCCAATTCCCAAACATCGTTGGTTACCTTGTATATCTGAACCTTGTCGTTATCCGCACGCAGATAAATGAAATAGGAATTGCCACGGTTGGTAAGCGTGGCGTCCGAACACATGAAATGCATTCCTGCCCTGCGGTTGCTGCCCACTCCGCCCAACTTCATATTAAAGGTGTACATGTAATTGTTGAACTGAACCTGCTCAACCGAAATGTGAAGGTTGGTGTTCGATTCGTTTTCGTCCGACTGAGCGGCCGTTCCGCTGTTGATGCTCCAATTGCCAACTTCGTTTGTCCAGTCTGGCAAGGCTGGATTGAAGTAGTCATATAAGTATCCATGATCGGTATTGGCGCTCCAGCGCGACCCATCGAAATCCAAAACCTGAGAGAACCGCTCATCCTGATTCACTTCGCTGCCTCCTTGGTTGTCATTCTCAGAATAAAACGCGTAGAAGTTCTGGGTTTCCCAGTTATTGGTATTCACCGAAACCGTTGGGGCAATATTGTCGGCACCATTCGATTCCCAGGTTGCCGCCCAGCCGGTTTCTGCCGTTGCGCAGTCGCTTCTGAATTCGAAAAGCAGCGTTCCGTTGGTGGAAGTAACCGTACCTGGATTATTAGTACCTGTATAAATGCCAATCAGCGGAGAGAACTCATCCGTGCCATCATATATATGTAAGTAATCCCAATCGGTTTCCAGATCGAATTCCTGAAACGTAACCGAAACGGAACTGGCTCCAGTCGGAGCGATCAATGTCAGCGTTCGTTCGTCACTATTATAGACACCTATTTGGCCACCGCTATCGTAGAAGTTTCCAGTGGCATCCGTTAAAGTTGTTGTGGGCGTATTCTGATTGATGAGTTTGTAGAAGTAGTCCCAATCCCAATATTGGCCAGGATCGGTATGCGTTTGATTGGGAAAATGCTGATGTCCTTTTATGCGAACACAGGAACCCGGAATTCCAGAGGCATTATAATAGGTGTCTGCCGCCCATGGAAAGTAAGCTGTTCGCAGCGGGTTGATTCCGTATCCACTATTGGTAATGTCGTAACAGAGGTCTGCTGTGGTCGCATACATTGCAAGCGTGTAGTTGTTCGGGTCGCTCACAATACCATCATGCTCAATACCTATTGTATAAGGGTTCTCTGTCCCTACGTGCCAGCCTTTGTCGGCCTCGCAGAGCATTTGCGTTATCTGCCCCGTACTACTTACCACATAATGATATGAGACGTCTGCTACCGGATTTTGTGCCCAGGAAATGGCTCCTGCATAAGTGCCTTGTATTGTATGGATTGTTACCGCGCTGATCGCGGTTCCACCTCGCGAACTGTAGTTGGTGCTGTGCGCTTGAACGTATGCATCTGCCGCATAATCGTAGCATGGTGCGATGCCGCCACCAGCTCTGTAAGTCTCTCCACTCTCACCATATACATGTTCACCATTCATCAGAATTCGTTTGGATAAGAGGATGGGAAGATTCGTCCCAAATACTTCTTCAAGGTCCAACCGCAGTGTCTCGTATCCGAACTGCGACATGAACTCATCATTATTAAGAAGTGATAGGATTTCGTAAAGCTGAATTTCTAAGGCAAAAGTTTGTGCATCTGTTCCGTGCGGAAGTTCCGAAAGGTGAGTCAACCGCTGAGCCAGACCTTCAGCATTCCAACCATCTACAGGAACGGCAGCTAAACCATCGGCATACGCCAGAATATGAATAGCTGGATTTGATTTGACGTTTTCTAACTCATTGTCAGAAAGGTTGGCAACCAATTCCAGTGTATTGCTGAAATATCCCTTGCCATCTTCTATCAGCCCGAAAACACCAAAGCTTCTTGGCAGACCAGAACAACTTTCCAATTCATTCTCATCCAGAAACCGAAAGTTGCTCTTGTTGTAGGCGACAGCTTCGAGTATTCCCGTTGGTATTTCTGGATGATTGGAATAAGCTTCTGCAAAAGACTCAGTATAGTCATTGGAAAAATCTCGGAGTTGAGCAGTTGCACTCAGCGAAACCGAGAACATAAACAGAATTGTAAGCCATCGATTCATACATCGAATGTAGAAAGGAATTTGTGTGAGTAAAATGAATTGACCTACCAAAAGATCAACATCGCTAAGTTTGCCTCAAAGACATTGACATGAATGTAATTGTGACAGGAGCAAGTTCTGGGGTCGGGTATGAGTTGGTGAAACAACTGATTTTGGATGACCGAGTACAGAAGGTAATTGGTATTGCAAGGCGAATCGAAAAGCTCGAAGAATTGGCAGGATTTGCCGCTTCGCAGGGCAAAGGATTGAAGTACATTCCCATTGCATGTGATGTTTTTGAGGTAACGGTGGACATGATCACTGACCATTTAGACAGGGTAGATGCCCTTGTAAATAATGCTGGTTTGCTCATTAATCGGTCTTTTGCCGAATTGACAGAGGAAGATTTTGAGCAGGTTTATAAGGTGAATGTTTTTGCGCCAGCCAGACTGACAAGGCTTTTAAAACCATTGATGGGGGGTGAAACGCCATCTCATATAGTGAACATTGGAAGCATGGGCGGTTTTCAGGGAGCGTCTAAGTTTCCAGGCCTTGCAGCCTATAGTTCCAGTAAATCTGCCATTGCCGGACTCTCAGAATGCTTGGCCGAAGAATTCAAAGACGATAACGTTAAGGTCAATTGTTTGGCATTTGGAGCCGTGCAGACAGAAATGTTGGCAAAAGCTTTCCCTGGTTTTCAGGCACCGCTTACCTCAGTTCAAATGGCCGAATTCGTGCTTGATTTTGCTTTGGAAGGCCACAGATTCTTCAATGGAAAAGTGCTTCCGGTGTCTTCAACAACCCCCTGATTGAAAAATATTTTCAGTTAGCCATTGCAGGTTTCAAAAGCAGTAGTAGTTTTGCAGCCCGTTTCACGGAAATGGTTCTTTAACATAGTCGGATTACAACAGTAGATGCCCCACGAGATGGGACGCGGTTGTCCATGGAATGTTTTTGAAAATATTTTTCGAAGATGTTGTTTGGATTAAAAACATTAGTACTTTTGCCGACCCATTTGCGGAAGCAGGGGCCACCACGAGTAAAATTGTGAAGGATTTTGAATTCGTTCTTTGAAAATATTGGAAGATTATAGGTAGCAAGCAAGAGTCCAAGGTTCTATCAATTTATTGGTAGAAGAGTTTTAACGATCTTGTCAGGAAACGTCCCGATTTATCGGGGCAAAATCAAACTTACAATGGAGAGTTTGATCCTGGCTCAGGATGAACGCTAGCGGGAGGCTTAACACATGCAAGTCGAACGGTAACAGGTCTTCGGATGCTGACGAGTGGCGAACGGGTGCGTAACGCGTATGCAACCTGCCCTTTACTGGAGAATAGCCCAGAGAAATTTGGATTAATACTCCATAGTATTACAGATTCGCATGTTTCTGTAATTAAAGTTCCAACGGTAAAGGATGGGCATGCGTGACATTAGTTTGTTGGTGAGGTAACGGCTCACCAAGACTACGATGTCTAGGGGTTCTGAGAGGATGATCCCCCACACTGGTACTGAGACACGGACCAGACTCCTACGGGAGGCAGCAGTGAGGAATATTGGACAATGGACGCAAGTCTGATCCAGCCATCCCGCGTGCAGGAAGAAGGCCCTATGGGTTGTAAACTGCTTTTATACAGGAATAAACCCCTCCTCGTGAGGAGGGCTGAAGGTACTGTAAGAATAAGCACCGGCTAACTCCGTGCCAGCAGCCGCGGTAATACGGAGGGTGCAAGCGTTATCCGGATTTATTGGGTTTAAAGGGTCCGCAGGCGGACTGATAAGTCAGTGGTGAAAGCCTTCAGCTTAACTGGAGAATTGCCATTGATACTGTTGGTCTTGAGTTCGGTTGAAGTGGGCGGAATATGTAGTGTAGCGGCGAAATGCATAGATATTACATAGAACACCTATTGCGAAGGCAGCTCACTAAGCCGATACTGACGCTCAGGGACGAAAGCGTGGGGAGCGAACAGGATTAGATACCCTGGTAGTCCACGCTGTAAACGATGATAACTCG
>JBJOHR010000067.1:0-18655 GCA_046047575.1 Bacteroidota bacterium
ACAATTATTGGAGTTCGCCAATGCAGAGCTATTCTGGTGTTCCAGGCGGATCGAACTACCTGTACGACCCTACCTTAGGTACCCAGACCTTTGCTGACGACCAACCAGCTGATCCAGGTTGGGTATCGTATGATGGGTTGATGACTCCTGGCCGTGGTTATGCAGGTCGTGGAGGCGGTTTGGCCACCTTTACTGGAGACGTGAACAATGGCAATGTCAATTACAACTTGTTCTACACACCAGATATTCCTGGTAATTCAAGCCCTAATACACCATTCAATTTGGTAGGAAACCCTTACCCATCTGGGGTTAGCTGTGCTTCGTTGGTAGCTGCCAATACTGACATCAGTGGAGCGCTTTATTTTTGGGACGATGACCTTTCTGGTGGATCAGGATATAGCTCTACCGATTATGCCGTTTGGAATGGAACAGGTTCATTGGGCACAGGAAGTGGTTCTGCTGGTGTTCCCAATGGCATCATTTCTACCGGCCAAGGGTTTAAAGTAAAGGCCATAAGTCCTGGAGCAATACTGAATTTCACCAATACCATGCGCGTTGCCAATACGACCCAATTCTTTCGGGTGAATGGAGACAACTCGCGCCTATGGTTCAGCATTGAAGGAAATGATCACTTTAACCAAATACTCATAGGGTTGCTTGAAGATGCTACCGATGGAGAGGATAGATTGTACGATGCCACCAAGATCAGAGGAAACGGTGAAATTTCATTAGCTGCATCAAGCGATGGTAAGGATTATTGCATTATGGCTTTCCCGCCACCAAGCCTTGAAAAGACCATTCCGTTGAGTGTCTTTGTCAATAACAGCGGAACCTATACATTCCGAGCAAACACGATGGAAAACTTCGAGTTTCAGAATGTGTTCTTTGAGGATGTCGAGAACAACTTCCACATTCCACTTTTTGAGGGAACGGAGATACAGGTCACATTGGATGCTGGAGAGTATAACAACAGGTTCTTTCTTAATTTCAGAACAGATGAAAATGTTGGAGTGAACGAAGTAGATGCCTACGAGGTAAGCATTTACACGTTTGAAGAAAACCTTTATGTTTCAAGCAGCAGTTCGCGCAGAAAACTTGGGGTACTTGAAGTTTTTGACATGAATGGAAAGTTAGTATTAACCGAACAGAATGTGGTCCTTTCTCCCTCCCCTACAATGCATTCACTCAGCGGTCTTGCGAATTCCATTTATGCTGTTCGCTTGGTAGTTGAAGGAGAGGTGTTCAACGCAAAGGTCATCAAACAATAGGTATCTGACCGATCATCAAACTGAAATAGTGTAATTTGCACCATATCTATTCAGTTTGATTCAATCGATCACTTTATGAATGACCGGACGATCGAAGAAGATTCGCTGTTTTTTAAAGGCGTTGAAAACCGACAGGAACATTTTTCTAAGATTGGTTATTCGGCCTTCTATTTCGCGTTAACATTCATCATTATCGCGTATACGGGACACGCATGGAGCACCTCCAATGCTTGGGATATTGGGCTTTATCCGAAGTTCAATTATGATGGAATGCAAAGCCTTGCTGGAACAGGCGGATGGAATGTGAATCGAATTGCCTGGGTGTACCTGGCCCCGCCTATATGGGGTTTACTAATAAGTGCCTTTGCCCTAGTGGCTTCTTCCGTAATTGAAGGTAAGAATGTCCATGTTAGAACCATACTGTTTTGGTTGGCATTCAACGGGTATCTGTATTACTTTTCGTTTGTAGTAACAGGCATTCTTTCAGGTCAAGACTATGGCTCAAAACTCTTTACTGGTTTTGTAGCTTTTTACAGTTGGCTGCTATGGCCGAAAGCCAAAATTTACGGCCTCCTGGTTTTTCAGGTCATTATTTCACTAGTCTACCCGCTGTTATTTTCTAAATCAATTTTACAATTGAATTATTCAAGGTTGTTGGCATCTAAAACCGGCATAGGCAAGCAAATCGTTTTCTTGCACATTTTCACTTTACCGATCGCTGTCGGAATGATACTTGTCGTTCTTTCTACCTTCCCAATGGACTTCAAATACCAACTAGTGAGATTTGCCTGCATACTGCCGATTGGAATTGTTGCTGCATTAGGAATGAGCCTTCATAAAGCCAAGCACATCAGTATAGTCAAGGGTGGGCTTAAACCAGTTCCGGTGCTGGGGCTTGTGCTCTTAATAGCTTTGTTATTACTCTCCAGATTCGGACTGCAGTTGATGGTAAAACCTCTGTGGTAAAGGAAGTGTCGGATATGGAGTGAAACCGTCCGTGTATATTAGCAGCCTCATGGAAACACTCAAGACATACCTGAACCACCGCGCGGTGGTTTTTCTTTATCTGTTCATTCTGGGAGTTCTATTCTCGAAGACCTACGACCGGATATTCGACAAGAAAGTTCATTTGGGTGGTGACAATGCCGGGTATTACATCTACGGAAAGTCCATTGCCAAAGGTGAAGGTTACAGAGCCATTCATACTAAGGATAAGGTAAAAGCCAACCACTTCCCTCCTGGCTACCCCGCCCTGATTGCCATTACGATGAAGCTCTTCTCAACGAAGATCACCACCATCAAAACGGCAAATGGATTCTTTCTCTTTTCCGCACTTATCGCTCTCTTCTTCCTTTTCAGAGCACTCACCAAAAGCATTCATCTTTCGTTCGTGGCCTGTTTGTTTTCCATATACAACTTTCACTTGTTGGAATACAGTACCATTATGATGAGCGAGATACCTTTTGTGCTGTTCTCTGCCCTCAGTTTGCTGCTCTTTGTGCTCACTGATTTCGAAACAGTACTTTATCGCAATTGGAAATTTCTGCTATTCGTATTGACCCTTGTTTTCGCCTTTTACATACGGACTCTTGGGGTATCGTTGGTTATCTCGTTCACGCTTATTCTTCTGTTACAGAAGCGATGGAAATATGCTGCTGTACTGGTTGCCAGCTTCTTGATTTTGGTTACACCTTGGCAATACAGAAGTCACACGCTAGGTGGAAATTCGTACGTGAATCAGCTGTTTCAGAAGAACCCTTACAGGCCCGAATTGGGCGCAATGGAACTGAAAGATTGGCCAGAGCGCGTGGCAATGAACGCCAAACGTTACTTCGCTTTGGAAATAACCAACGGAGTGCTACCGTTTGAGACGATTGACTACAAGCTATGTGTTCAGCAGTTGAAAAATGAGCTCGGCACAGAGACAATTGCTGTTACAGCAGCTGATTCTGCCGCAGTGAAAAAGGCCGAAAGCGAGAAACCTTTGACCCTCGAGGAAAAGAAAAAGTCGGCAGCAGAACGTGGAATGCCCGATGCCAAAGTGGAAATAACCAACACCGACTACGTCATCACTATCGTTCTATTGATACTGATGGCCATCGGATTGGCACGGATGAAAGAACATTGGATCCTGGTAGGGCTTTACTTGGCAGGTACATTTTCCATCTTGCTTTTGTGGCCCGAGGCTTGGTTCGGAATACGGTTCATGTTGCCGATGGTACCAATACTCACGTGTTTGGCCTTGTACGGGCTTGTGCAGATACCTGAGTTGATCGCACTGCGGTTCGACAAACCACAACCATGGATTCTTTCCGTAGCCATTCCATTTGCTGTTTTCTTCTACTTTAAAGGCGACCTTGACAAGCGCGTGGTTGAATTGGAAAACCGGGCAAAGGGAGTTTACATCAATAAGTTCAAGAACTACTTCGATCTGGCCATTTGGTCAAGCAAGAATCTACCGAACGATGCGGTTGTTGCCACCCGAAAAGGACAGTTGTTCTACCTCTATGCCAACCGATGGGTTGACGGGTTCAAGAATACGCTCGATCAGGATGAGCTGATCGATAATCTGAAGGAGAAGGGAGTGACACATGTGGTGCTCGACCAATTAGGTTACTCCTCTACTTCGCGTTATCTCTATCCAGCAATCAAAAAATACCCTGGCAAGTTCAAGGTCATTCATCAATTGAAGAATCCGGATACGTACATCATGAAATTTCAACCCGAAATGGATTATACCGGAGAATGGAAGAACGACATGAAGAACGGAAATGGTGTTTTCAGGTGGGATAACGGAATGATGTATGAAGGCCAATGGGTGAACAACAAGCGAAACGGAAAAGGGAAATTCGTTTGGCCCAACCAGCAGGTTTTTGATGGCGAATGGCTAGATGACAAACGTTCAGGGCCTGGGTCTCTTACCTTACCTGATGGTAGCCGCATGGAGGGCGTTTGGACAAACGATGTGCTTAATGGAAGTGTGAAACTGTACGGGAAAGACGGTAATCTGAAAGAGACTGCAACCTTTAAGAACAACCAAAAGATCGGTTGATCAATCTTCGTATTCGTAGCGAAGAATGGTGATGTCGCCTTTTAACCGTTCCATGTCCTCTTTGGAGGTTCCATCGTAAAAACCTCGGATCTTACGTTCCTTATCCACCAAAATGAAATTCTCCGTGTGGATAAAGTCATTCTCTCCGCCATCGCCTTCGGTGGTCACAGCGAAATAACTTCTGCGGGCCAATTCATATATATGTTTCTTATCTCCGGTCACCAATTTCCATTTCGTTGGGTTGGCTCCATGCTTTTCGGCATAGGCTGCCAGCACGGGAACACTGTCTTTGACAGGTGTTACCGAATGAGAAAGGAACATGATGTCTTCGTCTTCTTGATAAGCAACGGCCAATTCACTTAGGTTGGCAGTCATTTTTGGACAAATGCTGGGGCATGTGGTAAAGAAGAAATCGGCCACGTATATCTTATCCTTGAAATCTTCGTTGGTAACCGTATCTCCCGTTTGATCGATCAGTTTGAAATCGGCAATGCGATGCGCTTTCGCTGTCCGTTGCATGTCTTTGTCTACAAGCTGCGGATTGATGTCTGAAGGTTGATATACCTGTAAGCGCTGTTGCTTTTTAAGCATCGGGTAAACAACGATCATCCCCGCAATCCAAATAGAGGCAAACGCCAATAAGATCCACTTATATTTCGTCATGGCACAAAAATGTAAGATCTATGGCAGAACAGAACAGACTAATATCATCCTAAATTAGCGTTGCTGTGTTAACACCACGAACCAATAAGCAACAAGCCGAAGCTAGGGCATCTGGCATGGTCGCACCTAGCGACCGACCGATGGCACAATTCAAACTGAATGCGTTGAACGAGGTTCATGCTCAGGTTATGGTTGTCATTTTTCTGGCTTCTGCATTTGGCACGGTCATCTACTTCAATATGACATTGATAACCGTGCTTGACGCCAGCAAATTGTTCGCAGCATTCGGTCTCATCGGCTTTTTTAGCTCTTTCTTTCTAAGGACCAAGCTTAGGTTGAGCCTAATGGACGGTTTTTTCTACAGTGCTTTTGCTGTTGCCCCAATGGGTTTGGCTTTGACTCTTATTCTGAATGCTCAATGCGCTGATACGTACACGGAGATTCACACCATTAAAAAACGAGAAAAAGAAGGCAGCGGGTTTACACTGATCCTGGAAAACGATGCGTATGATGCCTATTGGCACATACGGAACATGAATTCGTCTGAGCTGAACCAGCGTTACAGCCGAGTTCAGTTGACATTCTGCAACGGAGTTTTCGGTTTAAAAGCGCTGAAGGATCGAAAGTTGGTCCGCTGATCAGAACTCACTCTTAAAGTGAAATTGGATCTTCGGATATTGTTCTTGCGCCATTTGCAAAGCCCAAGCGCTATCAGCTAAGAAAACCAGCTTACCATCCTTGTCTTCAGCTAGGAAGTTCATCTTCATGTCAATGAACCTGTCCAATTCCTTCTCATCATCAGAACTGATCCAACATGCTTTGTGCAGACTGACGGGTTCATATCGGCATTTTGCCCCATATTCGTGCTCCAAGCGGTGTTCAATAACTTCGAACTGCAGTGCTCCAACGCAGCCGATTATCTTCCTTCCGTTGATCTTGCGGGTGAACAATTGCGCTACGCCTTCATCCATAAGCATGTCAATGCCTTTTGCAAATTGCTTGGTCTTCATTGGGTCGGCATTCTCCACGTAGCGGAACATTTCTGGCGAAAAACTCGGAATTCCCAAAAAGTGAAGGGGCTCTCCTTCAGAAAGAGCATCGCCAATCTTGAAATTTCCCGGATCGTGCAAACCCACAATATCTCCTGGAAAAGCCTCATCGATAACCTCCTTTTTCTGAGCCATGAACGAGGTTGGATTGCTGAAGCGCAAGCTCTTGCCAAGTCTTACATGGGTATAGGCCTTGTTCCGTTCAAAAGTGCCAGAAGTAATGCGAAGAAAGGCAATTCTGTTTCTATGATTCGGGTCGATGTTAGCATGTATCTTGAATACGAAACCGGTGAACTTATCATCCATCGGTTCAATGTGGCGCTCCTCTGTTTCCATTGATCTGGGCGATGGGGCTATCTCCACAAAACAATCGAGCATTTCGCGCACACCGAACATATTCAGTGCACTACCAAAGAACACTGGCGCCACCTTAGCGTCCAAATAGTCTTGCATGTTCAGAGGTTCGTACACGCCTTCTACCAGTTCTACTTCATCGCGTAAGGTGTTGGCCGCGTCTTCTCCAACCATCTTGTTCACCAACGGATCATTCAGATCTTTGATCTCAACCGTATCCTCTTTCCGTTGCTTATCTGAACCACTGAACAGACTGAGGTTGTTCTCGTAAAGGTTGTAAACACCCTTAAATCGCTGTCCCATGCCAATAGGCCAGCTCATTGGCCGTACTTTGATCTGCAGCTTATCCTCTACTTCGTCCAACAGTTCGAAGGCATCCTTTCCTTCGCGATCCAACTTATTGATGAACACGATAACTGGCGTATTTCGCATTCGACATACTTCAGCCAATTTTTCGGTCTGCGCCTCTACCCCTTTGGCAACGTCAATCACTACAATTACGCTGTCAACTGCTGTAAGCGTTCGGTAGGTGTCTTCGGCAAAATCCTGGTGACCAGGCGTATCGAGAATATTCACCTTCTTGTCTTTGTACTCAAAACCCATTACAGAAGTGGCAACCGAGATACCACGCTGCTTTTCAATTTCAAGAAAGTCAGAGGTGGCTGTTTTCTTGATCTTATTGCTTTTAACCGCTCCCGCCACTTGAATGGCACCACCGAACAACAGCAATTTCTCTGTCAGGGTGGTTTTACCAGCATCCGGGTGACTGATAATGGCGAAGGTGCGCCTTCTTTCTACTTCCTGCTTGTGTGTCATAACGAGGCCGCGAAGATATGATCATTGTGTAATGATGCGATGAAGCTGTGAGGTGATGAAGAGCGGCTTCATCACATCATTCCTTCACCACTTCACTTCTAGTCTCTCCCGAAGACTTTCTTCAGAATCTGAGATACGCGCGCGATCGGATTCTCACGGATCTTACGTTCTTCATCCGCAATGAGTTTAAAGAGCCCATCAACGGTTTTAACCGTAACATATTCCTCTAGATCTGGATTTACTTTTTTGACGAACGGAATGGCATTGTAAGCATCTGCCAATGGCTTCCAATGTTTGGTTACCTCTTCTCTACCAATGCTTTGTTTCACAATCGGACGGATCTTCTCTAAAAGCTGTGGTTCGGTCTTAGCACGGAGATAATCCGTTGCGGCCGTTTTTCCACCGAACAGAATCTCCCAAACATCTTTGAATTTTATCTGTTTTATGGCACCGACCAGGATAGGCTTGGCTTCTTTGGCTGCATCTTCTGCGGCTCGGTTCAAGCTCAGTTCAAAGCGATCCACCAATGGACTTAGACCAACACTGATCGCGGCCTCTCTAACCTTTACAGCCTCCGGTGGAAAGAGTATCTTGATGGCAGCGTTCTTGAAAAAACCATCTTTCTGAGATGCCGTCTGAGATGAATTTTCCGCTCCGACCAGAAGTGCTTCCACTAATCCTTCTGTCGTTTCCTTTAAAGTTAGCCCGTTGTGAGAAGTAGTGATCGATGTGTTACGAACCGATGAACAGGAACTGAGAACCAGAACAGCTATGGCTAAAGGCAAGGATCTCATGTTTAAATAATTAGACCGTCATACGCTAGATGAACATGGTCTGGCAATTGCTTTTCGACTTCAGAATGAGCACCCAACAAATGGCTGATGTGCGTGAAATAGGCCTTTTCTGGTTGAATATCTCCCACAAATTCCAACGCCTGTTCCAAGTTCATGTGCGAATGATGCTCTTTGATGCGCAGGGCGTTCACCACAAGCACTTTTGTTCCGCGGATCTTTTCTCTTTCCTCTTCCTCAATGTGCTTTGCATCAGTTATGTACGTCAGATCGCCAAAACGGAAACCCAACACGGGCATCCTGCCATGTTTTACCTTGATCGGTGTCACCCGCGTTCCTAATACATCGAACGGTTCTTCAGGTATCAGATGAAACTGAATAATGGGCGCGCCCGGATATGGGTTGTCCGAAAAAGCATAATGATAGATACGATGCATGGCTTCTTCTACACCAACCGAACCATAAAGGGGCATGTTCTTGCGCTGAATGAAGTTTACTGCGCGGATATCATCCAGACCAGAAACATGATCCATATGCTCATGGGTGAAAAGAACAGCATCGCAATCCACATTCCCCGAACGCAACATCTGCTGCCTGAAATCAGGACCTGTGTCAATGACAATTTTCTTATCGTTGGCCGTTATGATCACCGAAGAACGCAATCTGTTATCTCTCGGATCGTCTGATAAACAAACAGCACAAGTACAACCAATGACCGGTATGCCTTGAGACGTGCCAGTTCCAAGAAATTCGAGTTTGACAGATTGCTCCATGAAATGTTCAAATATATGTGTTAAACGATTGGACGAAATCCTCGGAGGAACTTACCAATGTATATTTTTGGATACGTGAAATCCCACCATTTCATTATCGTCCTGCTATTCTTGGCCAGCTCGTTTGCGGCATTTGGTCAGAATGGACTTCCGTTCATGACCGACATTGAACTGAATCGCCAATTCAACGATTCTCGCATTAGCAGCATTGTTCAGGATGGAGAGAAAAGTATGCTCTTTTCCACCTCACGAGGGCTAATTAAGTTCGATGGTTCTGCTTGGCAACGAATAAGCACCCCCTCTCCTACCCAACGGGTTGTTTATCATCCCATGTCGAAACGGATTTTTGTCGGTCTGAAACAAGGAGTTGTTGAAGTTTCGAGGTCGGATTCTGGTACTTATGAAGTAAAGTCAATTCCTGGCATTGACTCTCGTCAGCCGTTTTCGCAAATACTGTGCACCGATCAGGATATCTTCCTTCTCAGTGATAACGAGATGTTCAGCCTAAGCCCGCTGGAAGATAAACCGGCCGAACGATTCGCCTTTCCCGATAAGTTGATCAGCGGATCGTTTATTCATGACGGACAACTTTATCTGATCTATTACCAAGAAGGTCTGTTCAGATGGTCTGGAAGCAAACTGATTGCCATTGGAAATGATAAGACCCTGGGCGATGAACAAATGCTCTTTTCTTTCGAAACGGCTCAGGGAACATTCGTTGGTTTTGAGAGCGACATGCTCTATCAGTTCAAAAATGATGCGTTTAAGCCCGTAAAGGCCCATTTGCAGCGTTTCCTATCGGAGAATTTACTATCGGATGGTCTTGCGCTGAACGACTCGCTGATGGCTCTTTCCACACTTGCAGGAGGTGCAATTGTTGTCAACATCAATTCTCATGAACTGGAATACAGATTCGATTATTCAACTGGGGCCAAGGACAATGAGATATTCTGTTTGGGCCAAGATGGCGATGACGGACTTTGGCTTGCCTATGAAGACGGACTTACCCGTGTTGACCTTCTGCAACCCGTAAGAAGTTTCAGTGGCTATCCCGGATTGGAAGGCAACATTACCACAAGCCTAATGGCAAATGGGCAATTGCATGTGGGTACTGGAAATGGCGTATTCGTTCTCCGAAAAGCTACAAATCAGGCTGAGGTTATACGAATGATGGATGAAATGATCCGTAAGAGGCAAGCCGCCAAAGACGAGCAGGCCGCTGCATACGTACCTCCTGCACCGCAGGTAACGCCAGAGGAAAGTAAAGCTGACGACCTTGTTGAGCGGTTCAAGGAGAATCCGAAGGAGGTAAAACAGGAACTTACCAAAAAAGAGATACGGGAGCTTAAGCGAGAAATCCGAAAACAGCGAAAAGAAGACCGCGAAAACAAACCAGCCAGTGAAGTTCTGGACGACATGTTTGCAAGAGGTGGTACCGATGAAAAAACGGAGGAGTCTTCCGCAGAAAAAACGGCCAAATCAGGCCCAGACCCAATGAAGGGACTGATTCCAGACCCGAAAACCGGACCAGCGGGAAGTGGTATGACCGCGCCTCCGGGAAGCGGTGGCACCAAGCGCAGCCAACCACAGGTTCTTAAGCAGGAAACTCGAGAAAAACAGGTGGAAGCCGATGAGCAGAAACTAAAGGCACTTCGCAATTCGTACATATTCAAAAAGGTTAAGGGAATTGATGTAAAATGCCGCCAGCTTATCAATATCAACGAAGATGTTTTTGCCGCCACCAACAATGGACTGTATTTGATAAGTAGCGAAAGTGCCACCAACCTCACTCCAGGCATGTACATAAACTTCGTGTCTGCTACGGAAGACAAGGACAAGCTGCTATTGGCAACGCTTGAAGGCGTTCATCAACTCTACAAGGACAAGGATGGCAAGTGGAAGAAGAAATCCTTGGACGATAGTGTAAAGTTCATCGCTTATAATGTGGTCCAAGATGCTGAGAAAAGCATTTGGGCAGGAACAGATAATGGTGCTTACCGATACACCCAGAATGAGACACGGTTCTACCCCATTACCGATGTGGTAAACGAACGTGTTCTGGTAACAAATGCTTACGGTGAGGTTCACTTCTTGCTTCCTTCCTCGCTCTATCATTACGTGAAGGAATCAGACACTATTCTGCCTGCATCGTTGCCTGAGGTGCCGACCTCTGAGCAACTGGATTATATGCTTGGAGACAACGGCATTGTTTGGATCAAATCCAGTTACGGCTGGCATGTTCTAAATGGAGAGAAGTTCGTTCCAATGCTGCCTTACTTGGATCTGTTTGAGGAAATCCGTCATTTGAGTACTGATGATAACGGCAACGTTTATGTTACCGACAGAGGCCTGAACGTTTATTCCTTGCAGCATCGCGGAGCTAGTTCTGGCTACAAGTTCAACGTTTACATTAAGCAGGTGGTTGATGCCATGGGAACGCCATTTTCTATGGACAACATGAAAATAATTGCGGATGGCAACGCACTTATATTCAGTGTCTCTGCCCCATTCTACTTGAAGAGCAAAGGCACGCAATATCAGTACAGAATTGAAGGTCTGCGGGACAATTGGAGCAGATGGTCTGATAACCCGGAGATCGATCCGGGAAATATTCCTCCTGGCGACTACGTGCTTCAAGTCAGGGCCAGAAACATTCTTGGCGAGGTAAGTGAGATAAAAACTATGGCATTCTCGGTTCCTCAACCGTTGTTCTTGCGCTGGTACTTCTTGATCCTTTACTTCCTTGGACTCACGTTGATGATTCTTGCAATTATCAAGTATCGGGAAAGAAGTTTGCGCGAAACGCAGCGGATTCTTGAAGAAAGAGTTGCACAACGAACCTCAGAACTTGAAACCGCAAAAGAGAAGACCGAAGAACTTCTTCTGAACATTCTTCCGAAAGAAACGGCAGATGAACTACAATCAAGCGGCAGGGCCACTGCCCGACACTACAACCAGGTATCGGTCCTGTTCACAGACTTCAAAGGCTTTACACAGTTTGCTGAGACCACCAAGCCTCAAGATCTGGTTGATGAATTGCACCGGTATTTCGTAAAATTCGATGAGATCATCGGGAAGTTCCATCTTGAAAAGATCAAAACTATTGGCGATGCATATATGTGTGCCGGAGGCGTTCCTATCCGTAACAACAGCAATGCCATTGCAATTACCTTGGCTGCTTTGGAAATCCGCGATTTTATGGACCAAGTGGCCGAGGAAAAACGCGCCAAGAACGAACCGATCTTGGAAATCCGTATCGGTATCCATACAGGGCCGTTGACCGCTGGTGTGGTGGGAATGAAGAAATTCGCCTACGATATTTGGGGCGATACCGTGAACACCGCAAGCCGAATGGAATCATCTTCTGAACCTGGAAGAATCAACGTTTCTGGCACCACACATGAACTCATTAAGAAGTATTTCGAAACCGAATCACGCGGCCAGAAACAAGCCAAAGGAAAAGGGTTGGTAGAGATGTATTTCGTGAACGGGATAAAGCCTGAATTCTCTGAAAATGGCGAAGGAAAAGTGCCGAACAAAGGTATTTGGGAGTTGATAAACTAAAGAGGAATGACCGGAGGCGCTGGCTTTTCTCGAGATGCGATGAACCGAAGCAAATCGAATCGGTCACTGCGAACTTCCAATAAATCCAAGTTCAAAGAAGGTCAGGTTTCTTATTCAGAGCATCACGAAAAACCCAATTTCAAAGAAGTTTCAGAGCCTGAACTGAATCGCATCAAACAGCAGATCCGGGAAAAAGCTCTTGCGCGAAAAAGGAAAAACGCCATTATCGCGGTTACTGTAGTTGGTGCAGCTGTAATAGCACTGGTGTACCTACTTTTTCTACTCTAGAAGAGTAATAAAAAAAAGCCCCGTTCCGATTGTCAGAACAGGGCTTTTTCATTCAACTCAAAGCTGATTATTCCACGATGACCCTTCTGGTGAAATTGCCGTTGCTGCTATTCATTTGAAGCATGTAAACACCTTTGGCAAGTATTGAAACATCAAGTGTGTTGTTTCCTGCCGCAACTACTTGGGTACTTACCAAGTTACCGGCAACATCCATCAAGCGCAGTTCAAGTGTTCCCTCAATGGTTGTTGGAACAACCACGTTCAACACATCCGATGTTGGGTTAGGATAAACCGAAACCGAGGTAAGTTCGCCTTCTTCAATTCCTACAGTACCAATGGTAACCACCACCTCTTCTCTATCGCTGACACATTCAACTGCTTCTGCTTCTACTTCCCAATCGTAGAAATAATAGTAGTACTGAGGTGGGTTGGCGTTGGTGCCTGTTATGGTGGCCAGACCATTCACATCGTAAGGATAGTTCACCTCTGCTGAATTGTTGTCTCTCCAAAGCCCATTGCTGGCTTCCACTACACGTGTGCGATAATCTGTTCCAACAGTAAGTGGCCAATTTACGTTGACCCTTGATTCTCCATCTGGAATATTGAATGTTCCTGTCTGAACCACGTTCGCATCAGCATCTTCAATGTATATGGTTCTGTTTCCAGCACCTTGAGCATAGACTTTGAATGACTTGAGCGTCATGTCTTCAAGAACATCGAAGATCAGGTAAAAACCGTTGGAATTATGATAAACTCCACCGGTAGAATTGTTGGTCTTGGCACCATAACCAATACCACCTCCATAGGTTTGAACTTCTTCTACCCAGAAGGAGGTCGGACTATTGTTTACCACAGGGGTAGTGAAATTAGCTCCAGTTCCTATTGGAGATCCGCCTGAAGCTTGATCGTACCAATAGAAATCTGAACCGATACCATTAGCGGTCAACTCAGCTGTTCCTGCACCGGGAATCAGTACATCGGAAGCAGTAGGCACTGGCGCAGGAAGAACATCCACCTGAACTGTTGACGAGGTCCAGTCGTCACAAACCCCAGTAATGGTCACAGAATATGCACCTGATTCGGTAACATTTACACTTTGCGAATTTCCAAGTCCATTGGACCAAGCGTAGGCAGAAGCTTCAGTGGATGTAAGCGTCACACTTCCTCCCTCGCAGAAAGAAAGTTCGCCAACAACCGATACCGAAGGAGTTTCATCTGGTGAAACCTCAACGTCAACAGCTGCCGACACGGAGGCACAGGCCGAACCTGCATTCGAATCGGTTACGCGCACCATATAGGTTCCAGCATTTGAAATGATAAGCGATTGGCCTGTAGACCCATCAGACCATTCGTAGGTATAACCCGCCCCCACGGGAGCTTGGAGTTGAAGCGTTTGACCTTGGCAAAGAACCGTAGGGCCATTGGTGGTTATGAACGCTTCAGGAGCCACACAAACATTCTCAATGATGGTCAGATATTGGTTCGGAGAAGGGTTCTCAACCACTTGATGAATTCCAGAAGACGGCCAATCAACAACAACGCTATCGATTTCTGTATTCTGACCGAGACCGAAGTAGGAAATGAGCGAGTTGCAAATACCGTAGCTTTCGCCCGATCGTACTTCTCTTACTTGCATTCCCCAAGGACCGTACATTCTCACTACAGCTCCAACAGCGCTTCGATTGGAGATGGTTCCCTCAAGGTCAACTGCTAGCCAATTGTTATCGTTACCATCATTTATCCAAACCGCATCTGGCGTGTTAGATGGATTGGTATATAGCGTTGCATAGCTTCCGTAAACATCCAAGAAGCCATCGTGGTTAAGGTCACCAATGGCCATGCTGTACAGCCCAGAATTACCAAGCACGCCATTGATCTTGGTAAACGTTCCGTCACCGTTATTCTTATAGTAGGCATACGTTGGTGTTCCAGAACCTGTAACCAAAATATCGACATACATATCGTTGTCGAAATCTCGCATTAGACCCTGAATTGGTGTTGGTACAGTATTGTCCAGACCTGTGCTCGAAAAGATATCGGTGAAGACTCCGTTCGTATTCTCAAGAAGCATGTTACTCACATCGTGGTTGGTAATGAAAGCATCGAAATCGCCATCATTGTCAAAATCCTGAAAATCCGTACTCCAGCACTGTGCTCCGATTCTCAAACCATTGAAATTGGTAAGATCCTCTGCGTAAGTACCATTTCCATCGTTGATGAACATTTGGTTGATCCTTCTAGGATCTGAAGAACTGCTTACGCCTTGTCTACAATGAGTAATGTAGAGGTCAAGATCACCGTCAAGGTCATAATCTGTAAAAGTCGATCCGTAATTACCAGAACCAGCATCGTTTCCAACATTCCAATTATAAGAAGGCGTCATTGGAATGATATCATCTCCTGAATAAGTAAAACTTCCGCTTCCGTCATTTTCCCAAATTCCGCTCGGACCAGTATCTCCACATGAGAAGAAATCAAGGTCGCCATCAGCGTCCATATCTGCCAGGTTCACACATTGTGTGGCCAAACTGTATGTAGGTAACTCGCTTACGGTATAAACTGTGCCATTTGAATTTGCCCTGGCATAATCCGGTCTACCACCGAAAAGACCAGAAAAAACATCACCATGTCCGTTGTTCGTTGCATCGCCAACAGCCATTCCCCAAGCATCTCCAGCATCCATTTCAACACCTGCATCCAACCCGACCCAAACGCCATCCATTTTCTGGAATTCGATCTTCAGGTCGCGAGCATCATCAAGAATGACAATATCGTCCAATCCATCGTTGTTCACGTCATTAACGGTGACTGCAACTCCACTATAATGAGTTGGGTCGCTCAGATCAGCTGTCCGATTGGTGAAAGAGATCTGTCCGTTTGCATTACTCATGATCGCCATTAGGCCACTTAATGCAAAAATTGACTTGGTAAAGTTTTTCATGTGTAGAGAAATATTTGGTTCGATTGAAATCGGTGCTGAAAGTAGCATTTACAGTGAAATACGATGGTGACCTAAGTCGCTATTTTGATAATTGTAACGGTGAATACACAATATGGCAGCCTTTGATCGTTTGGATCTGAACTTCTGCTAACCAGCAAAAAATCCCAACTTTGTGCATTCAAAGATCAATAGCATGAAATTCTACCCAATAGTAGTGGCCATGGTCTTCTCCGTGCTGATCGGCTGCAATGTTGAAGATTCTGGTGACGTGAATCAGGATAAAATATGGACCAGCTACGAACTGTTCTATAATGAGAATGACGACAAAACCGTTGCCGTAGCCCGTTTCCGGTTCGGAGGTCCAACTGGAACGCTTCTACAATTGAATGAAGATGCTTCGGTAACATTCAATGGCGAAGCTTTGGATTATGACGGTTGGTATCTTGGCCATACAAAAGAAATGGCCGGATGGGTCGATTCTGGCACTTTTGTTTACTCAGATCTCGATCAGCTCGTTTTCACCAATACGGTAATGCCTTACGACTCGGTGGGATTTCCTGCCGGTTTCGATACCATAGTTAAAACGATGGCCAACACATTGGTGTGGGATGGACTGCCACTTGCTACCAACGAATCGGTAGGACTGTTTGTAGGTAGTTGGACATGGGGTGACGATGCGCTCTATGTGCAGTCGGCCGATAATGCAACCGATATCGTGATGGGAATGGCGCAACTTTCGAATGTGCCTGTTGGTCCGTCCACTCTTTTCATGGATAGATGGACTCAAGTTGATGCCGCACAGGCGACTGGAGAGGGCGGAATCGTAGTTGGAAAATATAGAGCAACAAACAGGGTTGTACAGGTAATCAATTGAAAAGAGCATTTATCATTTTAGCAGCCGTTGTGTTGCTTGGCGCTTGCGAGAAGGAAGTGAGCAACAAGGTAGATCAGGACAGGATCTTCACTCATTATGAATTATCATACGATGAGAATACGGATGTAACCACAGCCCGAGCCACTTTCCGTTTCAGCAGTTTACTCGGCACCAGACTTATGTTGTCTGAACCAAGTATGGTATCGGTAGATGGAATGGAAATGGAATGGTCTGATGAGAACGGATACTATGAGAAGTCATTCTCAGGATTGGTGCCTTCCGCAGAATTCCGCTGGACCGACCTTGATGGCAATATATTCGTGAATACGGCCGAGATACGCGATGTAGAATTCCCCGCCACGCTACCAGTACTTTCACACGATGATTCAGTGAATTATTTCATGTGGGCAGGGCTGGCATTGGATTCATCAGAATCGGTATTACTGACAATTGATGGTGTCGGCCAATCGGATACTCGGATATTTTCCGTTAACACTGTTGGAGCAACTACCATTACGCTCGATTCATTGAAGCTATCGCAAGTTGATTCGGGCATGGTAACACTTATACTAACGAAACAGTACAGCCCAGCACTGAACGAAGCCACTAGTAAAGGCGGACTACTCGTAGGTACTTACCGGCCCGCAGACCGAACTACTCTGTTGGATTAAACATAAAGGAGCGGCCAAACAAATTGTTTGGCCGCTCCCACTTTGTGCTTCAAACGCTAATCGCAGCTTTACTTCTGCTCAGACCTCATTGCTGGTCCTATAGGTACCCAAAGTGATTTCGCGTCTTTTGCTTCAGCTACAAGCACTGCAGAGGTGCCAACGTTCAACTTCTTACCTGATTTTTTTACCATGGTCTGTGGCGACTTACTTTCTTTCAACGTTTCATTCTGAGGTGCTTGCTGCGCAAATGCACTGGTTCCTAAAAAGGCAACTGCTACTATCAAAACTGACTTTTTCATGATCATTGTTTTTAAAAGGTTAGGCCTCGTCTTTTCCAACAGCCGTGCCAAACTGATTTTTGAGTTCGGATCATACAGCCGGCAACTCTGGTTAACTTCGCACTCGTGACACGCAGAACCATCAGAATAATCATTGCATTGGCAACCATTTCCATTGTCGGATTGTTTGCCACGCAGCTATATTGGATGGATAAGGCGTTTGACCTGCGAGAACGGGAATTCAACGACCGAGTGAACCTTGCCCTCCGATCCGTGGCCATGGAGATCATGGAACTAAACAAGGACAGTTCGGATGTGCCACCGGTACGGCAGCTTTCTTCCAACTATTTCATTGTAAGCACAAACGACACCCTTCATCCGTATTTACTGGAAAGCTTGTTGGATGCTGAATTCAGAAGCAGAAATCTGAAGGTCAATTTCGAATACAGCATATACGATTGCTTTACAGACAGTTTGGTTTTCGGTGGCGCAGTAACACTTTCGGAAGAACCAAGCACAACAGAAGAGCCGCGCTTTATTCCAAAATGGGAACGCGACAGTCATTATTTTGGGGTTTATTTTCCCAATAAGGAAAATTATCTCATCAGCCAGATGAGCATTTGGGTGTTCAGTTCCAGCATCTTATTGGTGGTGATCATCTTCTTTGCCTATACCCTTTGGGTGATACTTAAACAGAAACGTTTATCAGAGATCAAGAATGACTTTGTCAATAACATGACTCACGAGTTCAAAACCCCCATATCGACCATTTCTGCTAGCGCAGAGCTGCTCAGAACCGGAAATTTGGACAACAATCCAGAGAAACGAGCACGCTATTACAAGATGATAGCTGACGAGAGCAATCGGTTGAAACTTCAGGTGGAAAAAGTACTTCAGATGGCTCAGTTCGATAAGAACGAGATAGACCTGAATCTGACTGTTTGCGACATTCACACATTGGTAACACAGGCCGCTGCAAGCGTTCAGATACTTTTGGATGAACGAAACGGAGAGCTCAAATTCGACCTCAGAGCCACAGAACCTAAACTGAAAGTGGATGAGTTGCATTTTACTAACATTATCCGAAACTTGTTAGACAATGCCATTAAATACTGTGCTGACCAACCCATAATTGTCATATCAACCAACAATAACGCGAAAGGAATTTCCATTTCCATTTCCGACAATGGAATCGGTATCAGCACTGCACAGAAGAAACAGATCTTTGAAAAATTCTACCGCGTACCTACCGGAAACGTTCACAACGTGAAGG
>JBJOHR010000068.1:0-20688 GCA_046047575.1 Bacteroidota bacterium
CCGTTTCAAACCATTACGGATCAGGCGAAGCTGAATAGGGTAAACGGTGTAGGTAAGTTTCCAAAGCCAGCCTGAGAGGTCGATACGTGTAACAGAAATGCCATCTTTTTCGAATTGAGAGGTCTGGTTTCGCAAAAGACATGTTCCGTTTTCGATATGCACGTGAACGATAGTCACCTCTACTCCAACCGACCGCAATGCCTTTGCCTGCTCTAGAATGAACACACCTTTTTGAGGGTTTTCATCCGTTGGGAACCAATGCGTAAGGAATAACACTTTCATCAGATTCCGAATCGTTTTCTGATGGCAACAACAAACTCCATGGCATCTGGAGATAATCTCAAACCAACTGCAACTGGCACAAAAATCATCGAAACAATGGTCGACCTGACCACGATATCAATCAGCAGATCCTGTTTAGGAAGAAATGTACTCGCGTAATACGCCAAGCCTCCCAATAGCAATGTGGCCAGCGATTTCCAGGTGAATGGCTCAAAACCAAACTTCATTTTCAGAAAAAGGTATTTGGCCACATTAAAACTCAAGAGCGAAATTCCTGTGGCAATTGCCGCGCCAGTTATACCATGGATCGGGATGAAGATCAAATTCAAAACCACTGTTACCATCATCAGTACCAGATTGGAATAGGTGTCGAATTTGTAGTGGTTGGACGTGGTAATGATGCCTCCATTGACGCCAAAACCGACATCGGCCAATCGCGCCAATCCAACGAAAAACAACACCCATTTACCATCAGCATATTCTTCTGGCAGAATCTGAAATATGTTGGCTTCGTTGGCCCAAATTCCAACAAAAAGCAATGTCCCCAACAGCAGTTGGTTGATGGAGGTTTTAGCATAGATCTTCTGAATCTCGGCCCTGTCATCCCGCTTCCAAGCATCTGCAATTACCGGTACGGCAATATTGCTGATGGCATTGCGCGGAATGTTCATGAGAGCAACAATATAGAACGCTACGGCATAAAATGCGGTCTGACCAAGCCCGATCATGGCGCTGATCATGATCACATCAATGTTCATCAGAAAAAGGGCGCTTACACTGGAAAGCAGCGTAAACATGCGGTAATGCTTCAACTCTGGACCAATACCCGAAGCAAGAAACTCCCGATCGACCTTCAGGCTGAAGTTGCCAATTAGCATGAGGTAAATGGCCAATCCCGCAGCCGTAATTCCAAACTGGGCGATGAAAAGCTGCATGAACAGTTCAAAATCGACCCATCCCAAATAGTACAGTAAAATGAGCAACGTACCGGTGGCGCGCAGAAAAAGTTCCCTGAAAAACACATTGACAACCGCATGATACAACGCCCGTGTGTAGCTGCTGAATATCTGAAAACAAACTTCGAACAGCAGATAGGGAAACAGTAGATAATAGAAATGGACAAAGAGTTCTGACTTCTCTTGGTAATAACCGACAACCCAAGGTTTGACAACGAGAAGGACGGCTGCAACAACCACGGTTCCCAGAAACCCTGAAAGCAATGCCCAACCCAGCATACCGTGCTGACTTTTTTCATCGCCCTCTTTGAATTTTGGAAAGAACCGAATAATGGCATTGCTGAGTCCGAAAAGCGCGAATTGCGCAGCTACACCAATCACAGCTATCAGAACGCGGGTCAGTCCAAACTCCTCAGGTTCGAAGAACTTTGGGAACAGCAACACCACATTGATGTAGCCCAGAACCACTCCCAAGTAAGAGAGTAGCGATGTCTGAATGCTCTGTTTGCGGATTACGCCCATTTGGGATTCAAAGGACGTAAAACAACCTTTCTTATTTAACGGTAAGTACTAAAAACCGTTAATTGTGTCTATAGAGAGTAACAGTTCCTTTTAAAATCTTTGGTTCAAACGTATTGAACTTCTTCAAACGAAACTGATAAACATAGAGTCCCTGTTTCACGCGCTCATTGCTATTCATGTGCCTACCATCCCACCATTTTAAAGGATTGTCAGTCCGCCACATTAAGCCTCCCCAGCGGTCAAAAATCTCCAACTCATAACTTTCATACTCAAAGTTCAAGCCTACTGGTCCCCAAGTGTCATTGATTCCATCGGCATCGGGTGTAAAGGCATTTGGCACATAAAAAGTGAAGAAAGGGTCAACCTCAACGTAACCGTAGGTTGTATCTACACAACCGAACCCAGGTTGGCCATAGGCGATCAGCATTACCAGATAAACACCTGATGTATCATATGCGTGAAGTGGGTTTTCTGAATAAGAGATATCACCATCGCCAAAATGCCACTCAAAAGAACTCGCTCCAACGCTTTCATTCACAAACTGAACGTTGGGATCTACAAATTCAACAGGTTTTGAGCGAGTTAGAAATGCTGCAGTTGGTGGGCTAATGGAAGGAACTGTAACGGTTCCAGTTACTTGAAAACCATTAGCATCTTGCACCACAACAGAATAGTTTCCGGCAGAGAGACCCGAAATAGTATTCGTGTTTGTCGATTCATCTGTATAGAATTGGGATGAATCAGCGATCGCATTCCACATGAAGGTGTAGGGAGCCGTACCACCTACAGCCTGAACCTGTGCGAATCCAGTGTTGCGAAAGCACGTGTCTGTTCCAACGCTAAATGTTAGCTGGATATCTGGACCATCAGTTGTATCAAGAACAAATCCGGCCAATCCGCCACTATTCATTCCAACCCAAGGGCGGTTATAATTATCAATATCTATGGTCTCGATGTAATTATCAGGCAACGTGGAGTTTGTATTATCAAACACCTCAAAAGAAGCACCGTCATATCTAGCAACACCACCATAAACCGTCCCCAACCACAGATCTCCACTCTGATCTTCAACCAAGGCTGAAACATCATTGTCAGGTATGCCCGAATTACCGGTTGTAAAATCGGTTAGAGCCATACCATTTACCCTTGTAAGCCTAGTTGTTGAAGCCAACCATATAGAACCATCCGTAGTTTGAATCACAACTCGGCCATAATCACCCACATTATACGTTGTCCAATTGGCTCCGTCAAACTTGGCAAAACCCCCACCAGTTGCAACCCAGATGTTGCCTTGGTTATCCTCAGAAACGTAATTGACCCAATTATTAGGCATGCCCGAATTAGCCGTATTATAGACCGTCCAATTTGTACCGTCAAACATTACCAGACCAGAATTACCGGCTGCCGCCCAAATATTCCCAAACTGGTCTGTGGTCATTCCCCAGCACTCATTTGATGGCATTCCAGAATTTGTAGGGTTGTAGGAGGTGAAGACACCGTTGGTTGTGTCGAAAGAGAAAATGCCGTTGTCCTTTGTTCCCACCCAAAGCAAACCATTGGGTGTAAAGGTCAGAGTCCTGAGCTTATCGGAGGGAATGGCGGAATTTGAAGAATGATAGGTAGTGATGGTTTCGCCAACCACCTTGGACAAGCCTCCATTGAATGAAGCGCACCAGTGAACATCATTTGCCTGATCGTGAAGGAGAAAATAAATACGGTTGTCGAGCATTCCCGAATTGGCCGTTGTAAAAATATGCCAGTTGGGAGGTTGCTGCAGTTGTGCATTCACCTCCAACGCAACAAAGCATTGAAAACATACCAATAGAAGAAGAAACCGGCTGAATGATCGTATCAAGATGTGAGATAGATGAATCTGTTAAAGATATATCTAACAATGCTTTCTCCATTACCTCTTTCCCAAATATTATTGGAGTCTGATACAGTTGGATAGTTATATACCTGATTTACTGATTGTGCAAAGGTGTTGATCAGGTTTATCTCAACAGGTAAGATCTCATCTTTCCATTTGTCCATGTTAGCGGCCGAAACACCACTGAAACTTTTACCTGTGGTGCTGTTTCCTGTCCAATTTTCACCTAAATGACTTGGTTGTAAAAGTGACTGGTGAAACTCAAGTTTCAAGAAGTCGGCAATTGACCTCATTGTTTTTTCGGTGTCCGTCAGAATATCTTCATATCTAACCACTTTGTAGTGCTCAATATTCTTCGGGTTTTCTGAAAGAAAGTGAAAACTGTTCTGAAACGTCTTCATCATTCTATTGAGAAGTGGGTATCCTACATCTATGCTCTTGTACTTGCGTAAGGAAACAAAGTTGGAATATGGATTGCGAACGATGTGAACAAACCGCGCCTCTGGAAACATCTTAGAAAGCTCCACAGCGAACTCCGAATTTTCAACTGACTTCTCTACCACTCGCTTGTTCTCCGGCAACGGACCAGATCCCAAAGATTCATGGATAGAATTCATGTATTTCTCAAATCGAATCGATGGAGAATCCTGGCTATTCAATTTGAAAGTTTCATTGAACTTTCGGCTATCAAGTTTACCCGTAACAAACGTGTCTCCCATTGGATCCACAGCCTCATTCTGTGTCTTGATCCAATCTTTGAAATCGGCTTCAATTTCTTCCAGAGTAAGACCCTTTGCTATATTCTTCCTGTATTCGTAATCAACGTTTCTATCCGAGAGCGGGAAAAAATGTGATTCGAACGGAACCACGAACAGGTCAGGATGACCGCTGAGCAAATTTCTTAGCAAAGTTGTACCCGACTTATGCGCCCCAAGAATAAAGATCGGTTGTTGATTCATGCCAGCGAATTCAATAACTCAACCATTTGCCTCGTTAATCCTCTGCGCGAGAATTTCGCAATCTCAGTTTCATTCCGCTGAAGGTTCTGATTCTCTTCAAACAAGGTCAGAATTGCTTGTTTCATTTCCTCAAGATCATCCTTTTCAACAATAATCCCCGCTTTGGTTTTTGAAAGCACGGTTCCAATGTCGCTTTGCTTTGGGCCAATGGCAAGAATCGGCCTGCCGGATGCGAGGTACTCGAAAAACTTGCCTGGAAGAATTCCTGTGGCGTTGGGAGAATCGTTGATGCTGACGAGCAAAACCCTGCTTGACCGCTGATACTCCAGAACCTTGTCGTGCGAAACATAGTCGATGCGCTCCCAGTTTTCGGAAAGACCGGCTTGCTCCATTGACGCGGCCACATGATGATCCACAACTCCTACCGTTCGGACTTTTAAGGCATTGGCAAAGGCCTGATTTTCCGTTTTGAGCTCAGCCAAGGCTTGCCAAAACTTCGGATGATTACGTGTTGGCGAGAAGGTTCCAATATGGCTGATTGAAAACTCCGTGTCCAACCTAGCCTGAGTTTCTGGAAAGTCATCCTCATCAAATCCATTGGTAATAGTCTCTACTCGTTTGGCTCCGAGTTCTTCCATTTCCTTCGTCATCGTGTAACCTATGGTAACCACCGAATCAGCCTTGGCAAGAACCTGTTTCTCTAACTGCCGATGTTTCGAATCTGCCCAAGAGCTTAGCATCAATTCCTTGTAAAAGTCGATGTTGGTCCAAGGGTCGCGGAAATCTGCTATCCAATTGATGTTCAGCCGCTTTTTGAGTTCCAATGCAATGAGATGCATGCTGTGTGGCGGACCTGTGGAAACCACCGCATCAACCGGGTTTTCTTGCAAGTACTTGGTCAGATATTGCACGGATGGTTTTATCCAGAATTTCCGTGCATCCGGAATGAAAAAATTCCCTCTTACCCAAACCGATACTTTGTGCAGAAGTCCTGGCTCCTTCTTCTCGGAAACAAACCCGGCACCTATCTTCTTATCCTTCTGACCCAAGAATTGCCGATACCAGTTGTAAGGTTCCCAAATAGGTTGTTTCAGAACTGTTATTCCTTCTGGAATATCCTTCAGCAATGATTCATCGAAAGCGGGAAACTCGGGATTCTCGGGCGTGTAAATGATCGGCTGGTAACCGTACTCAGGCAGATACTTGGCAAACTTGAGCCAGCGCTGAACGCCTGCACCTCCACTGGGAGGCCAGTAATACGTGATGATCAGCACCTTTTTCAAAGAATTCAGTCTTTGGTTGTTCTAGCATCCAGCGCCACACCACCGACCACGAACAAGAACAAGAGTATCGACCCCGCCAACGAGATCTTTTCGCCCGTGTAATAGATCTGTGGTTCAAACTTGAACTCTACCACATGCTCGCCAGCTGGAACAATCATGCTGCGAAGCACATAGTTTGCTCGCCAATGCGGCTTCAACTCGCCATCTACGTAGGCATTCCAGCCATTAGCGAAATAGATCTCGGAGAAGACCGCCAACTGATCGGTTGCCGACTGCGATTCATACTTCAAATAGTTCGGTTTGTACTCAAGGAAGTAAATGCTGGAAGTGCTGTCCAACGTAGGTTTGAATCCGTTCAACGTATCTTCAAAACGCTTGTCGATAACTGCGATCCTTTCTGGGTTGAAATCTTCCCGATTCAGATAGTTCAATTCCGCATCAGCGTTTTCTACCAGCGCCAGATCCGACACAAACCAAGCGTTACCGAGTGCCAATGGATTTCTTCTGACAGAGGGTTTTCCTTCTCTATCGGGCGTGATGAAGTATTTGGTATTCAGCATGTTCAACACGGCCAAATTGGTTCGGCTTATGCATGAATCGATCAACTCCTGATACCGCTTGAGCTTGGCTCCGTGGTAGCCACCAATAGATTTGTGGTAATACGATGTGCGTGAATCGTTGAAGGTATTTGCCGCCAGATTGATGACGCGGAAATTCGGGTCTGGATCGGCCAGTATCTGTTTATCGGCCGGAGTTGGCGCCAACATGTTCTGAGATTTTGATTTACGAACGAAATCGTCTTCGCTCAGATATCTCGTATCAACGTTCCACATGTCAACCAGTACAAACAGTGCGATGACCAAACCGGCCACTGCTGGCTTCAATTTGTTCATTTGATATGCGAACAACATACCTGCCGTGAGCAGAATGAAAACCAATGAACGAAGCGCATCGCTCTTCACCAATGCGGCTCTATCCTCTTGCAAGGCATCTAACAGCCATTCGAATTTTGTTCCGATGAGATTCGCATCCTGATCGGTCATAAAACTTAAAAACATACCTGGGGCAAGGCCGAAGACCAAGCAAAGACCACCGATCACTCCAACAGCGATAATCAAAGGCTTCTTTAACTCTGCTTTGTTCTCTGCTGCGAAGAATTCTTTGAGTGCCAATACGGCCAGAACGGGTAGAACGAGCTGAGCAATTACCAATGTCATGGAAACCGCTCTGAACTTGTTGTAACCTGGAAAGTAATTGAAGAAAAGGTCGGCAAATGCTGCGAAATTCTCACCCCAAGAAAGCATGATGGACAGAATGAACGCTCCCAGAAGCCACCATTTGTCTGACCCCTTGATAACGAACAGACCAAGAAAAGCGAGAAAACAAATTATTGCACCCAAGTAAACAGGGCCGGATGTAAATGGCTGAGCACCCCAATAAGATGTGGTACTCTGTTGAAGTTGCTGCATCTGTTGTGCTTCTTGCTGGGTGGTTGGGCGCTGCGAAACAAAGGCTTCGTACGTAGCCGATTCTTCATCCTGTAAGAAAGAATACATACTGCTTCCGCCCATAAAGTTTGGAATGAGCAAGGTGAACGTCTCTCCAACTCCGTAACTCCAGCGCATGGCGTAATCCTTGTCCAGACCCGTGCTTTCCTGCTTGGCAGTAAGTTCAGACTTACCTCGCATGGTTTCTTTACCGTAGTCGGCAGTGGTCCATAGAGCTCCGAAATTCGGTCCGACCGCAATGATCGCTGCAACCACCATGAGACCAGTTGCTTTGAAGAAATGCGGAAGTTCCTTGTTCTTCACTGCGTCAACCAACTTCACCAGACCAAGAATCAGAACCGTTAGTAGCAAGTAATAGGTGATCTGCAAGTGATTGGTGGCAATTTCGAGTGAAAGAAAAAGTGCAAGAAGTGCGGAACCAAGCAGGTACCGACCTCGATAAGTCAGAAGAATTGAACCAAGAACAGGAGCCATGTAAGCCATTGCATGCACCTTGGAGTTGTGACCCGCTTCTATGATGATCACCGTGTAAGATGCCAACCCAAAGGCTATGGCACCAGCAAGCGCATATCGCCAATTCACGCTCATCATAATGAACATGAGGTAGGCTCCGGCCAGCATGAGAAACAGGAAGTTGGCAGGCTTTGGAAGGCTTTCGTTGACCGTTCTTAGAATGGTTTTCACCCAGTTATTCGGATACAGGGTTGATATCTGATACGCTGGCATTCCTCCGAACATGGAGTTGGTCCAGAGTGCTTCTTCGCCAGTTTCCTCACGATAGTCTACGATCTCCTTGCTCATACCAAGGAAATTGATGATGTCTGACTGAATCAGTTCCTTATTCTGGAGCACCGGATGAACATAGGCCAAGGCCACAGTTAGCAATGCCACCACAACCAAAAGGTGGGGAAGCAGTTTCTTCAATTTATCCATATTGTAGGGTTTGATTGTCTTGAGGGCGTTGGATGCTTAGTCCTTTATTTCCTCAAATTCCACGTATTCTCCGTCTGAATCAGATAAGTTGCCGCCTTTTTTCTTTTCTGCCCCTTTCTGAATGATCACGTCTCCTTCCTGATCGGCATAGGCTCTACCATTCTGCTGTTCGTAGGCTTGCCTCATGCGGTCTTCCATATTTTGCTGCGCTTTGTTCACCACCTTTTTTACCATAACTGGAAAGAATAGCCTGAAAAGCACCTTCCAAACGTAGTAGATGATAACGAGAAAAAGAATGGTCTTCAGTACTCCGGTCATGCTTCAACAAAATACCTATCGGCTAAGATAGAGGTTACGCTCCGAATACACTTCCCTGAAGAACTCATCCTGAAGGTTGTCTATGAAACGGATCGCTTCGCCAGTTGACTTCATTTCGGGACCGAGTTCCTTGTTCACATTCGGAAACTTATCAAAAGAGAAAACTGGGATTTTTATTGCATAGCCTTCTTTATGCGGATTGAATTTAAAGTCTTTTAACTTTTTCTCGCGCATCATTACTTTGGTGGCATAGTTCACGTAGGGTTCCCGATAAGCCTTGGCAATGAACGGAACCGTTCTTGATGCACGCGGATTTGCCTCTATGATGTAAACCACTTCATTTTTTACGGCAAATTGAATGTTGATCAGGCCAACGGTGTTCAAGGCCTTTGCTATGGTAACCGTATGTCTCTCGATCTGCTCCATCACGCTATCGCTCAGGTCAAACGCTGGAAGCACCGCGTAACTGTCTCCTGAATGGATTCCTGCAGGCTCTATGTGCTCCATGATCCCAAGGATCTGAACATCTTCGCCATCGCAAATGGCATCTGCCTCGGCTTCAATGGCCCCCTCCAAAAAGTGGTCAAGAAGAATTCGGTTGCCTGGAATATCCTTGAGCAAGTTCACCACATGATTCTCCAGTTCCTGTTCGTTGATAACGATCTTCATACTCTGGCCTCCAAGCACGTACGATGGACGGACCAACAACGGGAAGCCCAATTCTTTACAGAGTTCCAGCGCCTTGTCGGCATCTTCTGCTACACCGAATTTTGGATACGGAATCCCTTTCTCGGCTAGTAGCGTGGAGAATCGGCCTCGGTCTTCTGCAAGGTCCAACGATTGAAAGTCGGTTCCAATGATCTTAATGCCGTAGCGCTCTAGTTTCTCTGCCAACTTCAGAGCGGTCTGTCCGCCCAACTGTACGATTACGCCTTCCGGCTTCTCGTGAAGAATGATATCGTAAATGTGTTCCCAGAAAACGGGCTCGAAGTAAAGTTTGTCCGCCACATCAAAATCGGTAGAGACAGTTTCCGGATTGCAGTTGATCATAATGGTCTCATACCCGCATTCTTTGGCTGCCAAAACCCCGTGAACACAACAGTAGTCGAACTCAATTCCCTGCCCTATTCTGTTGGGCCCCGAACCAAGTACCACTATCTTCTTCTTTTCGGTTACAACGCTTTCGTTCTTATCCTCAAATGTTGAATAGTAATATGGTGTCTGTGCTGGGAATTCAGCCGCACAGGTATCAACCAACTTGTAAACGCGCTGTATGTTGAAATCCTGTCGTTTGTTAAAGACTTCGCTTTCCCAGCAATTTAGCAAGTGTGCTATTTGGCGGTCGGCATAACCTTTCTGTTTGGCTTCATACAACAATGCTTTGGGCAATGTATCCAAACGATGGCGTTGAATTTCATTCTCAAGTTCAATCAACTCATTGATCTGATTCAAGAACCAAGGGTCGATGCGGGTTATCTGCTGAATTGTCTTCAGCGGAATTCCGAGTTTGAAGGCGTCATAAATATGAAAAAGGCGATTCCAACTGGCGTGCTTGAGGCTATGTAGGATCTGATCCTGATTTCGCAGTTCTTTGCCATCAGCTCCCAATCCGTTCCGTTTTATTTCGAGTGATTGACAGGCTTTCTGCAAGGCCTCTTGGAACGTTCTTCCAATGCCCATTACCTCACCAACAGATTTCATCTGAAGACCTAATTCACGGTCGGCCCCTTTGAACTTGTCAAAATTCCAACGCGGGATCTTTACGATCACATAGTCCAATGTCGGCTCGAAAAAAGCAGAAGTGGTTTTGGTGATCTGATTCTCCAACTCGTCCAAATTGTAGCCAATGGCCAGTTTAGAAGCGATCTTGGCAATAGGATAACCCGTTGCCTTTGAAGCCAAAGCTGAAGAACGGCTTACCCGCGGATTGATCTCAATAGCAATGATGTCTTCATTTTCATCATCACTAACGGCAAACTGAACATTACAGCCACCCGCAAAATTCCCAATGGAACGCATCATGTGAATGGCCATATCGCGCATACGCTGATATGTTTTATCGCTCAGCGTCATGGCAGGTGCCACCGTAATGGAATCGCCTGTGTGAATTCCCATTGGGTCGAAATTCTCGATGGAACAGATAATGACCACATTATCATTGCCGTCTCTCAGCAATTCCAGCTCAAATTCCTTCCAGCCCAACACGGCTTTGTCAATCATTACCTCATGAATGGGCGATAGATGAAGGCCACGTGCCAATTGCCTATCAAAATCCTCCTGATTGTAAACGATGGCCGCACCTGCTCCACCAAGCGTGTAAGATGCTCTGATGCAAACTGGAAAACCGTATTCCTGAGCCGCTTCCTTACCTTCCAAAAACGACTTGGCAGTAGTTTGTGGAGCCATAGGGATCCCGATCTCCTCCATCTTCTTGCGGAACTTCTCGCGGTCTTCGGTCAGTTCAATGGCATCCACATCCACTCCGATCATTCGCACACCATACTTATCCCAGATTCCCAATTCCTTGCATTTCATGGCAAGGTTCAATCCTGTCTGGCCTCCCATGGTTGGCAAAACACAATCTATAGTGTGCTTCTCCAATATCTCAACAATGCTTTTTGGCTCCAGCGGCTTCAGGTAAATGTTGTCGGCCGTCACCGGATCGGTCATGATCGTAGCCGGGTTGGAGTTGATCAGCGTTACTTCAATTCCCTCATCACGCAATGACCTCGATGCCTGCGAACCGGAATAATCGAACTCGCAGGCCTGGCCAATAACAATTGGTCCGGAACCAATGATCAGAACGTGCTTTATGGAAGTGTCTTTCGGCATATTTTTCTGTTGATTTTTCGACTACGCAAATTCCTGCGAAGTTAGCGCCTTGACCATGGGAAATTTGGATAAATCGTCCTCACTTTTAAACATTTTATCTACCATTGAACGTGCGAAAGAACCTTAAGGTCGGACAAGTGAACTGGAGTTACCTTGACAATGAAACAGGTGATGAAGTTTGGCTTGCGTTTCATGGTTATGGACAGGAAGCAGAAGTTATGCACCATTTCATGATGGTTTTGCGTCCCAATGCCCGTGTTTTGAGTTTCGATCTTCCGTTGCACGGATCCACTTCCATCTACAAGGACAGATCACTTTCTATTGGAGATGTTGGCGAATTGGTTGGAACAGCTTTGCGTGAAGTAGGTTCAACCCGTTGTTCATTGGCCGGTTTCAGTTTAGGAGGCAAGATGGTGCTGAAAATGGTTGAACTGGTTCCTGCCAAATTAGAACGTGTCGTTTTGATAGCTCCTGACGGCTTAAAGACAAATCCCATGTACTGGTTCGTCACCCACACATTGGTCGGAAGATGGCTTTTCCAACTGTTCATTGCCTTTCCGGCACCGTTGTTGGCCGCAAGCCGTTTCGTATCTAGTGTTAGACTAATGGACCCGAAGATCCACGAATTCGTATCGGCCCAAATGAGTACCCGTGAAAAACGACAGAAGGTATTGGACACGTGGATGACCTTCCGTCACATCACTCCATCATTGGATCAGGTCCGCAAGAAGATCTGGAGATACAGGATCCTTCCGACTTTGGTCTTCGGTGAACGCGACCGTGTCATCCATCCCAAACTTGCCAAAAAGTTATCCGGGGAAAATTGCAAAACGGCCAAATTGATCTTGCTGAAAGCGGGTCACAATCTCACTACAAAGGAATTTGCCCTTCAGATTCGGGATCAGATCCAATAAAAAAAGCCCCTCATTGCTGAGAGGCTTTGTCACCAACCTTTATCACCAACCTTACTTCTTGTCTCCGCGCTCGTCAGAAACAGTAAGTCTTTTCCTTCCTTTTGCTCTTCTTGCAGCAAGAACGTTTCTGCCATTGGCAGTTGCCATTCGGCTTCGGAAACCGTGCTTGTTGCTTCTCTTTCTTCTAGATGGCTGAAATGTTCTTTTCATAACTGCTACTTATTTGGGCGTGCAAAGATAGATATCGTTTCAATCTGTGCAAACATATCTTCTCCAAAATAGTTTGATTAAAATACCTTTGCATTCGTAATATGGCAAGAAGAGATAGATTAGATACGGAGGACCTGCCAAAGGCCAAAGTTTCGGGCGAAAGTCTTAAGCGGATCTCCCGCTTGTTTGCCTACTTTAAACCGCACCGCCACAAATATTATCTCGGACTTTTCTTTCTGTTTCTGACAGGACTGACGGCACTCATTTTTCCGAAATTGATCGGAGACATGGTCGACACGGCCGAGGAGGCCATGTTGGAAGATATTGACCGAATTGCTCTGTTCCTTTTGGTCGTATTCGTACTACAGGCAGTCTTTTCATTCTTCCGTATATACTTGTTTGTCAATGTAACGGAAAACGTGCTAGCCGACCTTAGGAAAGACACCTATAACAGCATTATCAGACTCCCTATGGCGTTCTTCTCAAAGAACAGAACTGGAGAAATCAGTAGCCGAATTGCTACCGACATCAATATGCTTTCGGACACATTCACCACGGTTGTTGCGGAGTTTCTTCGTCAATCGATGCTTATTGTCGGTGGAATTGCCTTTCTGGCTTACACCTCTGTTGAGTTGACCTTGGTAATGCTTTGTGTTGTTCCGGTAGTTGCAATTTTCGCTGTATTCTTCGGCCGGATAATCAGAAGGATTTCAAAGGAAAACCAAGACCAACTAGCAGCATCCAACACAATAGTTGAGGAAACCTTGGCAGGCATTGTCAATGTAAAAGCATTCGCCAACGAAGCGTTTGAAAGTCTCAGATACTCTAAATCTGTCTCGGCCATTGTTGCTAAGGGTTTGGAAGGGGCGCGAGCAAGAGGACTTTTCGCATCATTTATAATCTTCTGTCTGTTCGGGTCAATAGTTGGGGTAATCTGGTATGGAGCACGATTGGTCAATCAAGACCTAATGTCGTTTGGGGACCTAATTCAGTTTGTATTATATTCAGTATTCGTAGGTGCATCGGTGGGCGGAATTGCGGAAATGTACGCACAAGTACAAAAAGCAGTTGGTGCTGCCGAAAGAGTCTTGGACCTGATGAAGGAGGAGTCTGAGCCTTACTCAAGCGATTCGGAGGTAAGCAAAAGAGTTAGTTCAATTTCAGGTGGGATTTCGTTTGAGGATGTTCATTTTCGATATCCAACCAGAGAAGATATTGTTGTATTGAATGGGGTTTCATTCAAAGCTAACCCTGGAGATACTATTGCTCTTGTTGGACCTTCTGGTTCAGGAAAGTCAACCATTGCTTCGTTATTGTTACGCTTTTATGACCCAAATTCTGGAGCCATTAGAATTGATGGGAACGATACAAAAGAAATGGGCTTGGAATTCCTTCGAAATCAAATGGCCATCGTACCGCAGGATGTGATCCTTTTCGGTGGAACCATTCGCGAGAACATCGAATATGGAAAACCCGGTGCTACCATGGAAGAAATTGAGGAAGCCGCTAGAAAGGCCAATGCTCACATTTTTGTGGATTCCTTCCCGGAAAAATACGATACCGTGGTAGGTGAACGCGGAATACAACTTTCAGGCGGCCAACGCCAACGCATTGCCATTGCCCGTGCAGTTCTGAAAGACCCACGGATTTTGATCTTGGATGAGGCCACCAGTTCGCTCGATTCTGAATCAGAACGTTTGGTGCAGGAAGCGCTGGACAAATTGATGGTCGGAAGAACTTCATTGGTCATTGCACACCGCCTGTCAACCATACGCAAAGCAGATAGGATTCTCGTCTTAGACAAGGGTTCCATTTCTGAAAATGGAAGGCACGAAGAACTTCTAGCTAAGGAGAACGGCCTGTACAAAGGCCTTCTTGAATTGCAAATACAAGCCTGATCCGTGGCGGCTAAACAGCCCATAGACCAACTTTTCATTCTCCGGTTTTTTGGAGCTATTGTAGTTGTCACTCATCATTATGCCAAGCATTTGCTGCCCGAATCAGGACTTCTAGCCGAACTGGTCAGAGACGCTGGTTTCATTCTCAGCTTCTTTTTTGCCCTATCAGGGTATGTGATCGGCTACAATTATTTTGAACTGGAAAAATTCTCAAAGCGGAATTTCCTGATCAAGCGGCTTGCGCGATTATTGCCACTTTACCTCCTCGCTTTTATCACGACTTTGCTTTCTGCAATGTTGCTTAAAGATGCCTTTCCTAAGGGAATCACCGTTTTGATCCAAGCCCTTTGCCTACATGCATGGGTACCTTCAGAGGTTCTGACAATCAACTTTCCATCTTGGTCGGTTTCGGTTGAGCTGTTCTTTTACTTGATCTTTCCATGGCTGGTGGTTCAACTAGGAAAACGCTCGTTCGCCTCCATCGTTTGGATTGCGGTAACGCTGTGGCTACTAAGTTCGACCCAACATGTGATGCTCGAACATTATCTCTATGATCCGCAAGCCAAATGGACCAGCGAATTCATCCTGTATTTCCCTGTTTGGCATTTGAATTCGTTCGTGGCAGGAATAGCTGGGGCAGAAATTTTCAAGCAACTCCGTTCATACAATATCCCAGTTTGGCTTCCACCGATAACGGGGATTCTGGGTGCTGCAATTTTGTTCTGGATTACCGGCACGGACAATTTCCTTCGACCCCACATCCATAATGGGGTGTTATCACCCATTATCATTCTTATGTTGGTAGGCTTTTCGCTTGACAGGACGTGGCTTGCCAAACTAATGTCAAACAAATTGTTGGTATATCTTGGCAGCCTTACTTATGGCATATATATTCTTCAACATCCAGTTTATCTATGGATGTCCTACTTTCTTGGAGTTGAAACGTTCTCCGTGCAGGATTTTGTCATTTATCTTCTCACACTTACATTGGTTTCAGTGGCCGCGTATCAATGGTTTGAAGAGCCTGTGAGAAAATGGATAGTGAACCGAGCCGATAAAGGCATCAGAACTTCTTGACCCAGACCACTTTCTTGGTCTCAAAGTATTCTTCCTGAAACAGATCGCTGATGTCGTATAGATTTGCTTTGACCCGTGCCTGAATGATCTCTTCAGTGAGGTCGCCACCTTTCAGACAGAAAAGTCCCGAAACAGACTTTCTGCTCTTTGGGTCTAACTTTCCTACAAGCCAATGTTTGAGTTGCGCAAGGGGCGCTACGGCTCGGGTAATTATTACATCATATCTTTCTTTTCCCTGCTCCATCCTTGCCTGTTTGGCAGTCAGGTTTCGAAGACCAATTGATTCGGCCACACCTTTCGCCACAGTTATCTTTTTACCTATGCTGTCCACCAGATGAAACTGACAGTTTGGAAAAAGAATGGCCAGCGGAATACCGGGGAATCCGCCTCCAGTACCTACGTCAAGTATGGTTGTTCCATCTTCAAATTCTGCCACAGCAGCAATGGCCAATGAATGCAGCACATGACGTTCGTAAAAAAGATGAAAATCCTTTCTGGAAACTACGTTGATCTTAGCATTCCAATCCTCATACAAAGGATACAGGTTTTGAAACTGCAGTTTTTGCGTATCAGTCAGTTCGCCAAAATACTTGAGGATGATCTCCCAAGAAACAGGAGCCGCGTCCATCCGTTCAGATTTTTTCTTTGCTGTTCTTGAGAATGTTGTAGAGGAATTCGCGGGCTCTGAACAACTGAGCTTTAACAGTGCCCAGCGGAAGGTCCAATTCCTGCGCTATTTCCTCGTACGAGTATTCCTTGAAATATCGCAACTCCACCAAAGTGCGGTATCGTGGTTTTAGCTTTTCAACCACTCCGTGCATCAGTATTTTCTTCTGCGCCTTTATGTAGGCTTCTTCCGGATCCAGCGTTCCAGATGGTACATCCATGGTCATTTCTCCTCCATCACTGCCTTCTATCGGTTTATCCAGTGAAAGCAAGTTCTTCTTCTTTTTTCTGATGAAGTCGATACAATTATTGGAAGCAATTTTGAATAACCACGTGCTGAAGGCGTAGTTCGGGGTATACTGATGCAACTTGTTGAAGGCCTTTCCGAACGCTTCGATGGTCAGATCATCCGCATCATCGCGATTGTTCACCATTTTCAACAACATGAAATAGATACTATCGCGATAGCGGTCCATGAGTTGAGCATAGGCTTTTTGGTCGCCTGTATCAATGGCAGCCCTTACCAATCGGTAATCGAGCAATGCTTTATCAGAAAGATCCGGATTTACTTCTACCTCCATCTAATGGGTGGGTTAATACGATTTGAAATGGCCACAACAGTATTGAAAAATGGACTGAACAGATCGCCTATGAGCGAAAATAACAAAAGATCATGCTCATCCAAGACGCGCGCCACCACTCTTATGATCGACAAATGAACAAGCCATTTGACCGCAATTGCACAAAGTGCAAACCAATACATTGTTTGTGTCGATAGAACTACGAAAAACGACACATAAAACAGCAAATGCGAAAGTGTGTAAATGCCCAATAATATTTTTGAAGAGACACGATAAAAACTTCCGGTTGACAAATGCCTTCTTTTTTGCAACCACCAAGCTGACCAACTTTCTGGTGATGTAGATAATGTGTGTGCCTCTTTTCTGACTTCCACAATCGTGTTTTTTCCGGTGGCCACTTCATTTACAAGAAGGTCGTCATCACCCGATGCCACATGTCGGTGTTTTATGAAACCTTTGGTCTGAAAGAACAGATCTTTCCGATACGCCAGGTTTCTCCCAACTCCCATGTATGGCATGCCCGCCAAAGCATAAGACATGTATTGCAATGCGATATGAAGTGACTCATATCGATAGAATTTGTTCAGCAACCCAGGTTTCTTCTCAAACCCGCCAAACCCTAATACCAATTGCTTCTCATTGTTCAATCCTTCTGAAACCAGCCTTAACCAGCTTTTGGACTTTGGCCAGCAATCTGCATCGGTGAACACAAGATTCTCGTGTTTGGCACCTTTAATGCCTATGGAAATGGCGAACTTCTTTCCCCGCATATTGGCATTGTCGCGATTCAGGTTGATCACCCGCAAATGCTTGTAGCGTTCCTGCCACGCCTGTAAGAGAAGGTCCGTTTCATCCACCGAGTGATCATTGACAACTATAACCTCGTACTCGGGATGATCCTGCTCCAATATCGATTGAAGGTTTTTTTTGAGATTGTCTTCCTCATTCCAAGCACAAATGATGACAGATACGGGTTCAATCTTGCCTTGAACATCGTTTGGTTTGTGCAGTGCCAACCGAATAAAAAAGAACAGGTAATAGAAAAGGTGAACAAGCAATGACCCGCATAACACACCAAGCGTCACAAGTTGCCATAAAGGAAGCTGCTGTATGTCTATTGTTTCCATGTCGGTGTGCGGCAAATCTAACCAACGGCTGAAGGGCATTTAAGTACATTTGGGCGATTTTATGAACATGGCACTTAAGTTCAAACTGACGCATAACGACCCTGATTCTAACGCGCGAAGAGGCCAGATAACCACCGACCATGGTGTTATTGAAACGCCCATCTTCATGCCTGTTGGAACCCTTGGAACGGTGAAAGGCGTTCACCAATCTGAACTAAAGCAGGAGGTCAAAGCGGAGATCATTCTTGGCAATACGTACCATTTGTATCTGCGACCAGGCACCGATATTCTTGAAGAGGCCGGTGGCCTTCATCAGTTCATGAATTGGAATATGCCCATTCTTACTGACAGTGGCGGATATCAGGTTTACTCCTTGGCGCACAAACGGAAGATCACGGAAGAAGGCGTTACGTTTGCCTCTCATATAGACGGGTCGAGGCATTTCTTCAGTCCGGAATCTGCCATGGATATCCAACGAAGGATCGGGGCCGACATTATTATGGCTTTTGATGAATGCACACCTTATCCATGCGATTATAAGTACGCCAAAGACTCCATGCACATGACGCACCGTTGGCTGAAACGCTGCACCGAGCACGTGGATTCTACTTCAGGAATGTACGGTTATCATCAATCCCTCTTTCCCATTGTTCAAGGTTCTACTTATAAGGATCTGCGAATAGAAAGTGCGGAAACGATCGCCAGTTTTGAACGGGAAGGAAATGCCATTGGTGGATTGAGCGTTGGCGAACCAGACGAAGAGATGTATGCCATGACAGAAGTCGTCTGCGGAATCCTTCCGAAAGACAGACCACGCTATCTGATGGGTGTTGGTACTCCTGCCAACCTGCTGGAAAACATTGCGCTTGGCATAGACATGTTCGATTGCGTGCTACCAACCCGAAACGCTCGCCACGGCCTAATCTACACTTGGAATGGTGTCATCAACATCAAGAACAAGAAATGGGAACGTGATTTTTCCATGTTAGATGAGAACGGAACTGCAACGGTAGATTCGATCTACAGTAAAGCATATGTTCGGCATTTGTTTGCTACCAAAGAGCTCTTGGGCCCTCAAATTACCAGCATACACAATTTGACTTTCTATCTGGAGTTGATGCGCCAAGCCCGCACACATATAGAAGCTGGCAATTACCGGCAATGGAAAGATAAAATGGTTCCAAAACTCCTCACTAGATTGTAGCATAGCGTGTTCTCGATACTCGACAGATATATTCTGAAGCAGTTCTTAGGAACATTCATCTTCACCATTGCGCTCATAATAAGCATTACGGTGGTTTTCGACCTTTCAGAGAAGATCGATAATTTCATTGAGCACGACCTCTCAGTCGTCACTGTCCTTACCGAGTATTATATCTATTTCATACCATACTTCGCCAACCTCTTTAGCCCTCTTTTCATTTTTGTGGCTGTCATTCTGTTCACATCCAGAATGGCTTATCGTTCCGAGATCGTTGCCATTCTAAGCAGTGGTGTCAGTTTTTATAGATTGATGGTACCCTACCTTTTGGGCGCTACAGTTCTGGCAAGCACCAGTTTGGCCCTTAACCATTTCGTCATTCCCAAGGCGAACGAACAACGGATTCTATTCGAAAACACCTACATCAATAACCCTTGGCAATTCTACGGCAGAAATCAGCACTATCAGGTTGAGCCGGGTACGTTCATCTTTTTTGATTCTTACAGTGCCGAACGAATGACCGGATACAAATTCTCGTTAGAGAAATTCAAAGACGGAGAACTGGTCTACAAGCTGATATCTGACCATATCGTTTATGATACCGCCATCCAGAAGTGGAGCGTCAAGAACTATTACGAGCGGACTTTCGATGGTCTGCGAGAAAAAATAACCGAGTCGAAACAGTTGGATACCGTATTTCCGTTTCATCCGAAAGATTTTGGGCAGCGCCTGAAAATCGTGGAAGCAATGGACTATTGGCAGTTGAACGATTTTATTGCCACGGAAGAAATGCGCGGTTCCGATTACGTGGATTATTTTCTGGTTGAGCGGGCCAAACGCTCTTCGTTACCATTTGCGGCATTTATCCTCACCATCATTGGAGTGAGTTTGGCAAGTAGAAAGGTGCGAGGTGGAATTGGTATGCACATCGGGCTCGGACTGCTTCTCAGCTTCTCCTACATCCTGTTCATGCAAGTGTCTCAGACCTTTGCCATAGAAGGCAACATGTCGGTCGGATTAGCGGTTTGGATTCCGAATATCCTGTACCTGATACTTGGAAGTTGGATGCTTTATAAAGCACCCAAATAGTTTACTTCTTGGGCTTGTCAGAAACCTTCATGGTAATGGCGGCATTCATCACCTCCACATCGCTAGTGTCTCTTACCGAGACATTGCAGATCACCTCATCGCAGGTTTCCCAATCAATGTGGCTCAGATCGCAAGTAGCGGTGAGATCCGTCATTGCCTTTTTCACATAATTGACCGTCATCGCCACCGGAATCCACCTTCTATGCTTTGGAATGGAAGCTTCCATCAGAATACCTCCCGTGAACTCACACAAATTGCACATGGCAATTGCGTGTACGGTCTTGAGGTGATTATGAACCGCTTTCCGCTTCTTCATGGAAGCCTTCATGTAATTGGGGCGTAATTCTAACACCTTGGGCTTTATGGTAGTGAAATACGGTGCGAAACGCGCTAAAATCCCAGAGAAGATGCTATTCCCAAAAGGAACACTCTTCAACTGGTCTTGAAGTTTGAGGATTCTGT
>JBJOHR010000069.1:0-3430 GCA_046047575.1 Bacteroidota bacterium
AACTCCGCGAAAAAACTTTGCGCCTTTGCGGTAAAACCAGAAACACAAATGTTTACAGAAGAACACAAATTATTCAGACAGGGTTTGCGGGATTTCCTCGACCGTGAGGTAATGCCCAACATCGACAAATGGGAAGATGAGCAGCGCATGCCGAAAGACCTTTGGCCGAAGTTCGGGGAGATGGGCTATTTCGGGCTGAACTACCCAGAAAAGTATGGCGGAATTGATGCCGATTTCATGTATTCGGTCATTTTCATGGAAGAGATCTCGAAGTGCGAGAGTGGCGGTTTCATGATCTTGCCAGCGGTGCAGCAGTACATGTCATCGCCTTACATCTACAAGCACGGTTCGGAGTTCTTGAAGGAGAAATACCTGACCAAAGTGATCTCTGGCGAATGGATCTGCTGTATCGGGATTTCGGAGCCTGGAGCCGGTTCGGATGTGGCGAACATCCAGACCAAAGCCATTTTGGAAGACGGTCATTATGTAGTGAACGGTTCAAAAACGTTCATCACCAATGGTGTGTATGGCGATTTCGTAGTTGCTGTGGTGAAGACCAATCCAGAATTGGGTGCGGCTGGTGTAAGTCTGCTTGTCATCGACCTCAACTCAGAAGGCGTTACCCGCAACAAATTGAAGAAACTCGGTTGGCATGCATCCGATACCGCTGAGCTGCATTTTGATAATGTGAAAGTCCCTGCTGAAAACCGGATTGGTGATGAAGGACAAGGCTTTTACTACCTGATGGGCGGTCTGCAATTGGAGCGTCTGGTAGGTTCGATAGCTGGTTATGCTTCGTGTGAATGGGCCATTCAGTACACGCTTCAGTACATGAGCGAGCGGAATGCATTCGGAAGACCGATCAACAAGTTCCAAGTGCTCCGTCACAGAATGGCGCAGTTGATTTCGGAAGTGGAAGCCAACAAGCAGTTCGTTTACCATTGCTGTCGAATGCATGATGCAGGAGAATACATCGTGAAAGAGTGCTCTATGGCCAAATTGCTATCCAGTGAACTGGCAGAGAAGGTCATGACACAATGCTTGCAGAGTTTTGGCGGATACGGCTTCATGGAAGAGTACAAAATGGCGCGCGCCTACCGCGATTGCCGTGTGGGAACCATCGGTGGCGGTTCGAGCGAGATCATGCGCGAGATAATCGCCAAAATGGTCATAGACGATACTTCGTATCAACGGGCAGGTTCAGTACCTTCATCGCCCCGCAAGCAAGCGGAAGCGCCACAACAGAAAACAGAAACAGATTCTAATACAAACGATAAAAAATCAGTCATGAGTTTTGAAGCAATTGAGAGTGCCATTAAAGAGAAAGCAGCAACAGCTAAGCCGTTGGGCAACACCTTGAAGTTCAACTTCGGTGAGCAGAACGTGATGTTGGACGGAACAGGAGACAGCAATGTCGTGACCACAAACAATGCTACAGAGGCTCAATGCACTGTGGATGTGGCCATGGACGATCTGACAGCCATGCTTAAAGGAGAATTGAACCCGATGAATGCGTTCATGGCCGGAAAGATCAAAGTGAAGGGCGACATGAGCGTAGCCATGAAGCTTGGGACCATCATGGGATAAGTTTTTACCGCTCCCGATGGCTATCGGGAGATGTGGGATAAATGGAAAGGGCGCAGAGGTTTTTCTCCGCGCCCTTTTTGTTTATCGACACCAGTACACCTATTTGGCTACGATAAAACGTTCTGTCAGAAGTTTGTCCTTTAACTGCACCGAAGCGAAATATACGCCATCGCTCAATCCATCCAGGGGTATAGAAAGCCGACTCAGTTGGACAGGCTTTTGTTCCAGAACAATCCTTCCGCTACTGTCTAGAATCCTAAGGCTCAAAGGTTCTTCTTTCAGATCCCAAAGATCGATCGTTATTTGAGACGAAGCAGGGTTAGGATAGAGGGAAATGGATTTGTGATTTTCTCCGATTTCAGGTTCAAGCACGTCCGAACTGTTTTTTAAAAGAACTGTCTCTACTGCTTTACAACCACCACAGTAGCAGCAAGAGAAAGTGCAACGGCCTCCGCAACTCTTTTCAATCAATAGAGGATAGGATTCCTCAATGATTACTTCGCAGAGAAAAATGCCGTGTTCAAGTTGGACGTGCAACGACCTCGCTTTATCAGGTTTTACAAGGACGTTTCGAAACTCTTCGGCTGTGTATCCTACAAAGCTGGCCTTCAAGTCGTAATCGCCAGGTAGTAATGAATTGAACCTATAGACGCCATCGAAATCGGTTGTTGTTCCACACAACTGTTTTCCGTTTTGTGACAAGACCACAGTCGCAAATGGAAGTGGTTCCCCAGTTTCAGAATCAGAGATAGTCCCTTCTAACGAGCTGGACCCAACAATTCTAACTCCGTCTATATACGTGTCAGTGGAGGAATTCCTCCGACACTGGGTTATACTACCAACATCTCCTAGGCAATCCTGCACACCGGCTACGGTTGTAATGCAAACACCTGGTCCGCGACAACCGATGAATCTTTCTTTCTGGCCTGATTCAATGGAACTTTTCAAGGCGAAATATGCTTCCGCATGAACGCCAACCGCAAGAATCATATTTCTTTCTTGGCTGTGGTGCGAATCTGCCGAAACACGAAGGGCCAAAAGTTGGGTTTTATCGATGGGAATGCTGAATTTACCAATGCTATCGGCCACTGCACTCTTAATCAGTTTGCCTTCTGCAAGCAAATCAACTTGGGCAAACGGAATAGGTAAGCTTGATATTTCATCGTGAACCCATCCGGAGATACTTCCAGAAGAAATTTGCGCAACCGATAATGTTGCCATAAACAGTTGGTTGATGACGCTTAGTAGAATGAGTAGAGTTTTTTTCATGATTTCTAATTTTTAAAGGGTTAGTAAAACAGATGCGCGCCATCTTTCCCTTAAAGTTCGTCATGTTAAAAACCTCTGTCAATTCATTGTGATGCCATAAATTTCATGTCTAACAAGCACACCTTGAGTTGAAGTTCATGGTGGTTTGTACTTGAATGATGTGGACGTAAATTACCAACGAGGCCATTTGGTAAAACGGGTCAATTATTACAGTTCTAAGTCTGGTATTTGTGACTCTTTTGAGTTCGAAACGATGCTAAAACGGAAACGGTTCTACGACTTTATCGCCTCTTTATTCACGAACCCCAAAACCTCAGCTTCCTTCAACGAAGTATCATTCAGTTTGTAGGTCAGCCAGTAGTTGAGGGTTTGCGTGTATTCCTCTTTTGTGGGGTTCTGACGGAGGAAATCCAACCAAAGCAAGGCAATGGACAGTTCTGCCAAATAGAAGGCCACATCACGCGAGTAAGCCACCATGTCTTCTGCAGATTTGACGCTGGAAACAAACCCAAGGAATGTGTTCAGTTTCGCTCCAATTTTTGAATGAAAATCTTTCAGCGAAGCAGGATAATCC
>JBJOHR010000070.1:0-12236 GCA_046047575.1 Bacteroidota bacterium
CAGGTAATTGCCACCACCAATGCATGGTATGCCGTTGGCGTTGGTGACGAGTTTGACGCCACGGTCATCAGCGATTTTACGGCTTCCATTACTTCGAACTGTGAGGCTCCGGTCACTGTCAACTTTAACAATTTCAGCACAAATGGAGAAACGTACACATGGGATTTTGGTGATGGAGGAACCAGTACCGCACTGAACCCATCGCACACATACGCGGCAAATGGGGTTTACACCGTTTCGCTTTCGGTAGATGGTGGAAACTGTGGAACGGACGACCTTGTAGTTGCCAATTACATCAGCATTGACCCGAATAATCCGTGTGTGGCACTGATGCCAGACGATGGCAGCCAGACACTCAATTGGTGTACCGGAACCTTGTATGACGATGGCGGTCCGAACGGAAATTATCAGGATGACAACAGTGTGGTGACCACCATTTCGCCACCGGGAGCAACTTCCATCACCCTCAATTTCAGTTCGTTTTCGTTTGAAGAAGGCTATGATTACCTCTTTGTGTATGATGGTCCCTCTACCGGAAGCCCATTGATCGGACAGTATGATGGAAACGGATTGCCAAATGGCGGTAGCATCACTTCCACCGGTGGTGCCATCACCCTTAGACAGTCTTCTGATATTTATCTGAATGAAAGCGGATTTGCACTCACTTGGCAGTGTATTCAGCCTAACTCACCACCAACTGCCGATTTCTCCTCATCACTTACCACAACTTGCAATGGCGAGGTCAGTTTCAACGATCAATCCATCAATGGTGCCACCTCTTGGCTTTGGGATTTTGGCGATGGGAACACGTCAACGGCCCAGAATCCGACCCACATCTATCAGAACGAGGGAAGCTATACAGTAACCCTTACGGCTAGCAACGGCTTTGGAAGCGATGCCGCATCTTTCAACAACCTGATTGTAGTAGACCGACCTGATGGTCCACCAGCAACGGGGGCTCTTGGCTGCTCAGCGGGATCGCTTTCGCTGAGCGCAAACGGAGCCGGAACGCTCAAATGGTTCGATCAGCCTGCCGGAGGCGCACCATTGGGAACGGGAAGCACTTTCAACACTCCTGTGCTCAGCGCAACTACCACCTACTATGTTGAAAATGAGGAGTCAGCGGTTACCTACACTATCGGACCGGCTGACAATACGTTCGGGGGTGGAGGAAACTTCAATGGTACGCAACACCTGACCTTCGATGCTTTTGAAGCATTCACGCTTCGCTCGGTGAAGGTATATGCACAGGGCTCGGGCAATCGAACCATTCAGCTGCGCGATGGTAACGGTAATGTGCTTCAATCGGCAACCATCAACATTCCGAATGGAGAGCAGACCGTAACGCTCAACTTTGCGGTGCCTACCGGAAACAACTACCAACTGGGTGCGCTTGCCAACTCCAACCTTTACCGCAACAATGCTGGCCCAAGTTACCCGTACACCGTAGCCGGAGTGGCCTCGATAACCAACAGCAGTGCCGGTTCAGACTTCTACTATTCGTTCTATGATTGGGAAATTGAAACCCCGGGATGCACCAGCGACCGGACAGCGGTAGTGGCGGAGATCGTGGAAGCGCCTTCTGCCCAAAGTGCTTCACGCTGCGGTTCTGGCCCGGTTACGCTTACAGCATCAGGTTCCGGAACACTGAATTGGTACGATGCCGCCTCGGGAGGAAACCTCATCAACAGCGGAAACAGTTTTACCACGCCACCCCTGAATGCCACCACCTCGTACTTCGTTGAAAGTGATCTGCAGCCTGCTCCCGATCATGTTGGTCCCGCCAGCAACAACTTCGGTACTGGTAGCAACTTCAATAACGTGCAAAGTCTGTTGTTCGATTGTTATGAGCAAGTAACGCTATCTTCTGTTCGGGTGTATGCGCAAGGCGCTGGCAACAGAACCGTTGAGCTGCGTAACAGCGGTGGCACTGTGCTTCAAAGTGCCACGGTCAATATTCCTGATGGCGAAAGCGTGATTCCTTTGAATTTCACCTTGCCTGTTGGAACCGACCTTCAGTTGGGAACATCGGCAGGGCCGAACCTTTACCGGAACAATTCGGGACCGAGTTATCCGTATGATCTTCCGGGCGTGCTTTCCATTACTGGCAGCACGGCAGGTACCGATTACTACTATTTCTTTTACGATTGGGTGGTTCAACAAGAAGGCTGCGCCACCGCGCGTACCGAGGTCATTGCCTCCATCAACCCCAACCCGACCGTTTCCGTTTCTGGAGATACCGAAGTTTGCGAAGGTCAGTCAGTGCAGTTGACCTCCAGTGCTACAGATGCCGATTCTTACTCGTGGTCGAATGGTTCGAGCACTACAGACATTTCGGTTAGCCCCACAGAAGAAACGACCTACTCTCTCACCGTTTCCAACGCATGTGGCGATGCCACGGATGAGATCACGGTACAGGTAAATCCATTGCCGACCATTTCTGCTTCAGCTGATCTGGAGATCTGCGAAGGCGAAACGGCACAACTTTCTTCCACCTCCAATGAAAATGTGAGTTGGCAACCATCTGGTGAAACCACCACAGGCATTTCGGTTTCGCCAACACAAACAACCGTTTACACGGTTTCCGCCACGAACAATTGCGGAACAGCGTCTGAGGATGTGGAAGTGACGGTAAATCCGCTGCCTACCGCAAATGCTGGGGCCGACCAGACCATCTGTGAGGGCGAAACCGCCACGCTAACCGCAACTGGTGGAAGTAACTACCAATGGGACAATGCCCAGACAGCAGCATCCATTCAAGTAACGCCCGGCCAAAACACAACCTATAGCGTTCAGGTAGTTGATGCCAATGGCTGTTTCGATTCTGATGAGGTTGAAGTGACCGTGAACACACCGCCCAACCAACCTGTCATAACAGACAATGGTCCAGCGTTGGAATCTTCAACTGGTATCAGTTATCAATGGTACTTGAATGGCGATCCGATAGAAAATGCAACCATGGTCAACTACGAGCCCACCGCAACTGGCTATTACACGGTGGAGGTATTCGATGCCAACGGATGTTCATCCATTTCCGACCCATTCAGTTGGATTACCGTGGGCATTGGTGCCCTGAGTTCATCCGTGGCCATTTACCCCAACCCGTTCCATTCTGAACTGATCATTGAGCTGAATGAAGCTGCTAACCAAGTTGAAGTAACTGATTCAAGAGGAAAATTGATATTCAGCTCCAACCCGAATGCGCCCCGTTTTAGTATTGCTACCGACTCTTGGTCGAGCGGAGTTTACACGCTAAAAGTTAGGTCAGGCAATGAGAGTGTAAACCAGAAAGTGGTAAAAGCAGGCCAATAAGAACGCTGAAGGCTATTTGTTTCGATTGGTTCTCATTTTTTGAATGACCGATCTTATCCGTCCAACTGTGGGTTTAATGGCTACACTTTTGGTCAGATTTTCTGCTTGCTTCCAGTCCATTTCCACAATGGGCAAGGCATAAATCTCTGGTAAGTTGTTGGGAAACTCCTTGTTCAAGCGCTTATCTATCGTGTCGAACAATGTCGCCTTGGTTTTGGCTGTAAGCAAGTAGATCTTACTCCATTTCAGTTCGCCATTCACCAGTTCAGCACGTTCAATGTGGCGTTTTATATTCACATCAATCACCAGTTTCTCTTCAAGAAGAAGGTGGGCAATGCGTTCGATCTTTGGTTCGCTGGTACTTGCGATTCTGAGGAATATCATATCTCTCCGGTTTCAAGGATTCCAAGTGAGTATTCAGTGGTCAGTTCGGCTTTTCTGTTCTTGGCCAATAATTCGAGGTATTTGATCTGTGCTTCTATGTAACCTACTTCCCTGGAATTGACCATGAATAAAGAACTTTCTCCGGCTGAGAATTTACTACGCTCCCCATCCAACAATCCACGATAGTCATTCACCGTGCGCTGGTACAGCGCGGTCTGTTGTTGTGTGGTGTTCCATTCGTTAAGGGAGGCATTGATGCTATAGTCTATTTGAGCTTTCTTGTTGAGTACGTCCATTTCAGCATTCTGGATCTTAAGCTTGGCCAACTTTAATGCTCCACGTTCCTTCCGAAGTGGAATGGGCATGCTGAACTCCATTCCCCACACATAATTGTTGATGCTCAGATCAGCGAAGGGGTTGTTTCCGACCGGTTGGTTGATGGCATTGTATTTCAAGTTCAGCGTGGGTTTGAGACTCTCCACTTTCAATCGTCTTTCAATCTTCAACTCTTCGATCTTGAAACGGTACTGCTGCAGATATGGATGATACGCAACCATACTGTCTAGCCTGTCAAGCATGATTCCACTCGATGCCTTGAGTTGGACCAGTCTTTTGTCCAAAGGAACGGTTCCCTCCTCCAGTTCCATGGGTATCTGCCCGTTCTGCCAAAGGTAAATGGAGAGCAGTGCGCTGGCATTCCGATATTCCAATTGCGCCTGTTGCAGCGACAATTGCCTATTCAGAAGCTGAATTCCAGCTTCCAATGTATCTATGCTAGACCTGTCTCCGGCCGAAGCCTCCTGCTTCACCGCATTGAGGCGGAACTGCGCCAGGTCCAGAGCTTCTTCGTAAACCCTCAACGTTTCGTAACTCTGAAACCAGTCCCAATAGGCTTTGCCGGCCTCATACATTAGCTCATTGATCATGAGCCGTTGTTCCACAACTGTACTTTTCTGGTAGATCTGGGCTTTACGCAGTTCGGCTCTCCGCTCATCTATGAACAGCCCTTTACCAACAGACACTGAGAGCCCAGCATAAACCAGTCCGCCACCGCTGGTGCTGTTCTCTGGATCGAGGAACAAGCCACCATTCTGCTCGTACCCAAGGTTGGCTTCAATACCGAACCATGTTGGCACTTTCAATCCTGCATCTATGAGACTGTAGTATTGGTCGCCCTTAAAATATTTCTGCCCAATATCGGAGCCCAACTTAGGGTCGAAACCACCACGGGCCATTTGCACCATGGCATCGCCTTTCTGCGCAATGAGTGTTGCCTGCATGGCCACCGGATGATGCTGCCGAACAATGGCGTTGAAATCTTCGAACGTAAGTACCAGCCATGTCTGACCGAAAGCAGGAACACCTCCTGTGAACAACCAGAACCAGAAACAGACTTTAAAAAGACGTGCGCTCATCACTTTCCTTTTTCGATACCGTCAGAAACCGGTTTGTAATAATCTGCCGGAAAGCCATTTATCTGCCTCCAGAGTTCGTACCAGATAGGCACATCCTTAAGCAGCAACATGTTAGTGGTTCCGGCCCCTACGCGCAGCGCTTCCGGCCAAGGATGATCATCCGGATCGGGCGATACCAGTACACGGTACTTTCCGTTATCGCTAATGAAATTATCTATGGCAAACACCCTACCGCCATAGGTGCCGTAGCTGGTGTTTGGCCAACCAGAAAACACAATGGCCGGCCACCCATCGAACTGAATGCGCACTGGAGCACCCTTTTCCAAAAGCGGCAGATCGATAGGGTTCACGTACATGGCCACGGCCAGATCATACTGTGCCGGCATAATGCTGACAATGGGCGTTCCTTCCTTCACTGTTTCTCCAATACCAGATTGTATTGCCTTTGTAATGTACCCGTCCTGAGCGGCCGTGATATGATACATTCCGGTGCGCACTGAATAGTTCATGTACTGATTCTGGAGCTTGGTGACAACCGCTTCTGCATCGTACATACTGCTCATGGCCGTGTATTTCTCAGATTCGGCTTTGGCAATGTCGTCCCGGTATTGGGCTTGGATGGATATCAGTTCCACTTCTGCATTGATAAGCTCATTCCGGCTGGTAAGAAGTTTGTTCTCGCCAGCGATCATTTCGGCTTCTGCCTTACGCATGGAATTGCGCTTGTTTTCGAGTTCTGTGAGAGATTTCAGGCCCTTGCCGTACAATCCTTCGAAGCGTTCGAATTGGGTTTTGGCTATTTCAAAATTGGTACGATAGGCCTGATAGTCCATACTATCGGCCACAACCTTCAGTTGTGCCTGCTTGTATTTATTCTTTGCCTGTTTGAGTTTCAATCCCGCGGTCTGCACAAGGGCATCGACCTGATTGTCGAGCGCTTTCACTTTTTCCATGTAAGAATCGACCGATAGTTCTTTCGCCTTGAGCTGTTGCTCGGTACGGCCCAACAGGTTAGGGTCGAAATACTCGTCCTTAACCTCTGAAATGAACAGGATGGTATCGCCCTTATGCACGAAATCGCCTTCTTGTACGAACCATTTTTCTATTCTACCACCAATGACGGAGTGAATGGTCTGCGGCCGCTGATCGGGCTTAAGGGTGGTGACGTTTCCGCCCGCGCGGATGTTCTGGGTCCACGGAACGAACATGAAGATAAAGCCAAATCCAAATGCTACGGCCAGCGTTTTGCGCAACACGTTGCTTGAAGCTCGCATTTCTGCGCGGTGCAGCGAGCGATACCGTGTCCGGTCGATATGCTTGTTGATCGATGTGGTTGAAATATTCAGCATGGTCTCCTTCAGTTATTCTTTGAAAGGTGGCGGAAACACCCTTCTTGCATCTCTATTACTTTGTCGGCCTTGGAGCGGAAGTAATTGTCGGCCGATGCGGCCACTATGGTCCAGTCATTTTCCGGACTGACAAGGAAGTCCACAACCGATCTTCGCTCATTATCGTCAAGATGCTCCAATGAATCTTCTAAGAGAAGCAGCTTCGGTCTGTCGGCAATACTTCGGGCCAGCAGCAGTTTTTGCACCACACTTTTTGGTAGTTTTTTCCCCATTGGATCCACGTGGGTATCGTATCCATTGGGTAATTGCTGAATGAAAGACTCCAATTGAATGTTCTTAGCGGCCCATTTCACGTTCTCGAACGTGGCTCGTGGTCGGCCTACGGCAATGTTTTCCAACACGGTTCCGTCAAACAATTGTTCATGCGCCAAGCAATCTCCAACGGATGATCGCAACGAGGTGAGGTTCAAGTTTCCTTTGGGAAGTCCGTTGTAAACGATCTGTCCACTGGTTGCGTCATATAGGCCTGCGATCAGCTGCAGTAGGGTGCTTTTACCTGAGCCGTTCGGACCACAGATGATCACGCGCTCGCCACTTTCCACAACCTCGGAAATGTTGGAAAGTATGACCTTATCGCCATCAGGATACATGAACTGAACGTTCTGCAGTTCTATCTTCATGCCTGAACTTGAAGTTTCGCAGATGGTATCCACGCCTTCGGTCCGTTCCAACTCAAGGTCAGTAACCTGCCCTATCTTTTCCAGCGCGGTGAGCACATCATAGATCGTCTCCATGCTCATTACCAGTTTTTCAACCGAACTCATTACCAGCAGAATGATGATCTCGGCAGCCACAAACTGACCAATGTTCATGTGTTGTTGCATGACCAGGATCCCGCCCATGGCAAGCAGTCCAGCGGCAATCAGCGCTTTAAAGACCACCATAAGCGTGTATTGCTTCACCAATATGTTAAAGTGACTTTCCCTGGCATTCAAATAGTCATCTACTTCCGTGTCCATCCGTGTCAACGGCAGATCGGTGGCTCCGGCCAGTTTGAACGTGGTGCTTGTGCGCGCCAATTCTTCCAGCCAATGTGCCACCTTGTATTTGTATTTCGACTCATTCAAGCTGGTCTGCAAACCAGATTTTCCTGTAAGCATGAAAATGGCATAAACCAGCAGAATGAGAATTAAGCTGAACAGGATGAAGAACGGATGATAGAATGAAAGCAATATGAGACCGAACACAACTTGCAGAACTGCTGTTGAAAAATCGATCAAGATCTTGGAAAGCCCCTTCTGAACCGTAAGCGTGTCGAAAAAGCGGTTCATCAATTCTGGTGCATAATGATTGTAGATGGATTCCATCTTGATACGCGGCATTCTAAAAGCGAATTCGAATGCCGATCTGGAAAAAATCTTCTGTTGCAGGTTCTCGGTAATCCGAAGTTGCGCGATCTGAAGCACACCTGTGGCAGTGACTCCGGCAACCACCACCAACACCAATACGACCCATGCCGTACTGACCTGACCACCTTGAATAAGGTTTACAATGGCCTGTATGCCCAAGGGCAACGAAAGGTTGATAAGGCCATTGAAAATGGCGTAGACGTACACATTCCTGATCTCCTTGCGGTCGGGATGCAATAATCTCCAGAATCGTTGTACGGGGGTGAGTATTACTTTCATCTTCTAGTTCAATTACCTGATAACCTTGAATACGGAGTCCAAACAGAATTCTGTTACGGCATCTTCCCCTTCAATAACGTTGGTCAGCCTTGGCAAATGATCAGCAAAAAACCGTTGCAAATGGGCGCCTTCTACCAAGGTTGATACCAGCATCTGTGGATATTTGTACACTGGATTTATCTCCAGAATAATATCACTTATGTGCTGCACCAACTCCTTGTAGTCACTAAAAAATCCATCCTTATTTTCTTCGTCAACGTGCTTGTTCAGGTATGCCTTAGACGATTCAGAAATGATTATCCTGTTCAGTTTCACCTCGTTGATGTGTGAGAAACTGCTGTCTTCCTCAATTTGGCTCACCAATACACCAAGCGCTCTTCTCAGGCGTTCTTCGGCAGAGTCGATATTGGCCGTTGCAAGCATTAGCCGGTAATCCATCCATCGCCAATACCAACACGACAAATAGATCAACAAGCGCTGCTTGCTTTCAAAATATCTGTAAACGGACGCTTCGGTTGAACCTATGCGCTGTGCCAATTTGCGGAAAGTAAAGGCTTCGAATCCGATCTCATCTATGAGCTCAATGCCCTTTTCAATGATGCTCCTGCCCAGATCGCTGCTTTCGGGATCTTTCAGAAAAACCTTGTCATTAACCTTGATTCCTATTTGGGTAGTCATAGCTAATATGTTTTGCATGCAAATATAATAGTATTACTTGTATTATTGAATATAGTATTACTTTTGCTTCTGTGAACAATACGATTACACGATTGTTCGTTGGAAAATCACGAAACATGAAAACGCTCATAACTTGTTTGTTCATATTGACCGCGGCAACTGCATGGTGCGATGCAGGTGTAAGACTAAAAAATGTGTCAGAGCCTTACGATGCCATCATTGTTCCGGGGTATCCCTTCAGTCCTAATGGTAAGATGAACCCCATCTATAAGGCTCGCCTTTATTGGGCTTACCACTTGTACAAGACAGGTAAAACCAAAAACATCATTGTTTCAGGAAGCGCGGTTCACACGCCATATGTCGAGGCAAAGGTCTATGCCCTGTATCTGGTCGAATTGGGCATTGACCCTGATCATATCATTATTGAGGACAGGGCTGAACATAGTCTGGAGAATGTGTTCTACTCCATGGAAATTGCACAGGCACATGGTTTCAAAAGGGTAGCTGTGGTATCGGACAAGGCACATACCTTCATGATAAGATACCTGGCAAAGAAGTTCGATCACGAAATTGCAGCCGACTTCATTCCGGCCCGATGGAGGTTTGTGATTCTGAATTATTGGAACAAATTCGACCTGAACATAGACCATGAGAAGGCTTATAAGCCAGGTTTTGTGCACATCGCCATGAAAAAAACAGAAACACAACGAGGTTTAGGTACAAGCGGTCATCTTTGGAAACCATCAGAAGAAGTTTGCTGGAGTTACGCATCAGAACTAATTGAATTGTAGGGTTTAAACTCAGGGTGGCACTTAAGAATTGGTGTTCCATAACATGGACGAATTCCCTGTTCACTCCTTCTGGAAGCCATAGTTCTTAAGCTTATCGAAGTACGTTTTGAAAACCAGTTAATGAATAGAAAAGGCAGTGTTGTTCCTGCCTTTTTCATTGTCCTACATTTGAGTTTTAAGAATTGTAACGAGTCAATGATCTCGGTCGAAGAAGCAAAATCCCTCATTGCAGCTTACAGCGCTCCAGTCCGTTCGGTCCGCATAGATGTGGCTGAAAGCGCTGGTTATGTGCTTGCAGAAGACGTGCACTCACTCATTGATATGCCGCCATTTCCGCAAAGCGCCATGGATGGCTATGCTTTGGGAAATGGTTCGAAAGCTGCTGAATCCAAGTTCAGACTGATCGGAGAAGTGGCCGCAGGAAGCCCTGTTCAATACGACCTTAATGCAGGCGAATGCGTTCGGATCTTTACAGGGGCAGCAGTTCCAGAAAGTGCTACCGCGGTTGTGCAGCAAGAATGGATTGAACGCGATGGAGATGTCATCATCCTTCAGCGCGAAGTAGCCGAAATGATGCACATCCGACAGAAGGGAGAGCAGATGAAAACAGGTGAGGTTGCGCTTGAAAAAGGCACACTCATCACGCCCGGAACCATCGGGTTTTTGCATATGCTCGGAATCACTTCCGTGAACGTTTACGACAAGCCGAAAACCACCATTCTTATTACGGGAAATGAACTGGTAGAACCCGGAACCGAACTCCATCACGGACAGATCTACGAGAGTAATTCTCAGATGCTGATTTCTGCCTTGCAGCGAGAAGGAACCGATTCCCAAAGTCATCGCATTTCCGATAGTTTGGAAGAAACAATCGAAACTATCGGCAACGCAATTGATACGAACGACCTCATCATTATTACAGGCGGAATTTCCGTTGGCGACCACGACCACGTTGGAACGGCTTTGTCAGAATTGGGCGTGAAACAGGTGTTTTACAAAGTGGCTCAGAAACCGGGGAAACCGCTCTTTTTCGGAACGAAAGATGGTAAAGCCATCTTCGCACTACCTGGAAATCCGGCCGCTAGTCTGACGTGTTTTTACGAATACGTTCTGCCCGTTCTCCGCAAGTTTTACGGACGAAAAGATGAAGTGCTTCCGTCATTCCAATTGCCGCTAGCCGAGCAGAACTCCATCCGTCCGTTGGGTCGTGCGCAATTCCTGAAGGCAATGATTCAGAACGGGTCGGTTGAAATTCTTGAAGGACAGAGCTCGGCCATGCTCAACACCTTCGCCTTGGCCAATGCGTTAGTTTATGTAGAAGCCAATTGCAAACCCAAATCAGCTGGCGATCTGGTGGAGGTTCACCTCTTGCCGTCATAGTGGAACATCAGTCACACATCGCTTGGTTTGACCAGGCTATTTTCGTTATTTCCTATCGGATATAACGGAATGGATAACATCGCTATCGGAAACAAACTCTGGATTGAGAAAAACGGTCAATTCTTCCTTGGAAAAGGAAGAGTTGAGCTGCTGAAAGCGATTGATTCCTTTGGTTCCATCAATGCTGCCGCCAAAAGCATGCAGATGTCGTACAAAAAGGCGTGGCAGACCATTGACGATATGAATTCGCTGGCTGATAATCCCTTGGTCATTCGCACCACAGGTGGAAGTGGAGGTGGCGGCACGTCCGTTACCGAAGCTGGCAAAGATGCCATTGCGCTCTACGAACGCATCAATGCCAATTGTCATTCATTTCTGGAAGATGAACTCAAAAACGTGCAGCCGTGAACTTGTTAGAGATAGATGCAATCGGCTGGTTTTTGGCGCTTCTGCCCATTGTGGCATTCATGTATGCGGCAGTCGGCCACGGAGGCGCGAGCGGCTATTTAGCATTGATGGCGCTCTGGTCGTTTCCCGTTTCGATGATGAAACCCACAGCGTTGGTGCTTAATCTGTTCGTAGCGGCCATTTCGTTTTTCGCTTACGCGAGGAAAGGACATTTCAATTCCAAGTTGTTTTTGGCGTTCGCTTTAGCGTCTGTTCCAATGGCATTTTTGGGCGGCATGATTGAGATTGACGCATCCATTTACAAGAAAATCTTGGCGGTGTTGCTGGTCTTTGCGGTACTGAAAATGTTGGGTGTTTTCGGAAAAGAAAGCGACCAGATCAAAGACGTTCCTTTTTGGCAAGGAATGCTTGCCGGAGCAGCCATCGGTCTGTTTTCGGGAATGATCGGCATTGGAGGTGGAATCATCCTCAGTCCTGTCATTCTCATTATGGGTTGGGGAAGAATGAAAGAGGCCGCAGCTGTTTCTGCCGCGTTCATTTGGGTGAATTCAGCGGCCGGATTGGCTGGTCACTTCAGTCGTGGAATTACGATTGAACCACAGGCGTACATGCTCATCGCAATCGCGTTGATCGGTGGTTTATTGGGCGGCTATTTCGGCAGCATCCGATTCGACAATCTGGTACTCAAACGCATGCTTGCTTTTGTGCTGATCATTGCGTGCGCTAAACTCTTTTTCACATGAAATTGAACGTAAAATACTTTGGAATGATTGCCGAATGGGCTGGTACGGAGAACGGGCAATTGGACTTCTCAGGAACCAGTGTTGCGGA
>JBJOHR010000071.1:0-2656 GCA_046047575.1 Bacteroidota bacterium
TTCAGGCTCACCATTCCTGCGCTGATCCCGTAGGTATATCCTTTGTCTTCGCGGATATTGTCCATCAATCTTGACCCGAAATAGCCACCAAGTACGGTAGATAAGATCTGCATGCCCACAAAATCTGGATGCGTCCGATTGAAGAGCACCCTGCCTACTTTGATGGAATTCTGCACTGCATCTTGCTTCAGAACATGGGTTTCTGCCGCTGCCACATCGTCAAAATTCAGTGGTCGTTCAGGCAGGGGCAATCGGGGTCTATTTCCAAAGAAATCATCCAATCGGGAAATGGTGTCCTCACTCATTCTGCCAGAAACCAGGATGTACAGTATGCGGTCCTTTATCTGTGAACGGTGGAATTCTATAAGGTCTTCCTGGTTCAACGCATCATAATCGTCTACGCTGGCTGAACGTCCATACGGATGCGTTGCTCCGAATAGTGTTGCAGTGAAAGCCTTTGAACACAGATAGCCCACCTTCTGCTCGTTCACCATCATTTCCTGTTGGTTTTTGCGGGTGTAGGTTTCGAATTCCCGCGCAGGATAAGCCGCTTCTGCATAAACCTCGGCCAAGGTCGGAAGGGTGTTCTTCAGGTGTTTGTTCAGCGTATAAAGCGACAAAGAACTTTCCTCGTTGGCGATTTCCGTCTGTAGGTACGAACCATAGAAATCTACCGCTTCGGCAATTTCTGCGGCACTGCGTTGGTCGGTGCCTTCTTTCATAAGATTGATGGCCGATGAACCGACAAGCAGTTTATCGGGGGTTGAAGTGCCTGCACCGAACACCAATTCTACCTTCAGAACATCCTGTGTGCCAGCATTCACGCTGAAGACGGGCAGACCATTGCTCAAATGATGAACAGCGGGCTCCATCAGGTCAATGGTCTCGATCTTTCCGAAAGGCGGCTCTTTTATGCGGTCGATCATCCGTTCTTTCGTTTGTAAATGAGTGTAGAGGAGTTGGTGCTTACCAGACTTTCCTTGGCAATGCGCTGAATGTCGGCTGCAGTAACCGCTCGGTATTTTTCAATCTCATGATTGATGTCGTTAGCATCTCCCAACAACTCGTGGTAAGCAAGGCCAATGGCACGGTTCAGCAGATTCATCTCAGAAAATTCGTGGTTGGCTTCAACTTGGTTCAACACCTTTTCCAATTCGCGATCTCCCACCAGTTCTCGCTTCAGTAATTCCAATTCTTCCCAAATGGCTTCCTCAGCCTCTTCCAAGGTCTTGTCTTGAGAAAGATGCCCAGCAACGGTAAAGAGGCTTGGATCGCGTTCGCCCATCAGAAAGGCGTTGGCAGAAGTGAATATTCTCCGTTCTTGCACCAAGCGTTGCTGCAATCTGCTGGAATGGCCACCTGCCAGCACATCAGATAGCAGGTCCCAAGCTGGGTAATCATCATCATTCTTACCAACCATGTGGAACGAAATGTAAATAGCATCCAGCGGAACCGGTCTTTCTACAGTGCTTCTTCTTGCTTCGGTCTGTTTGGGTTCCAGTGGTAGTTTTCGTTCTGGTTTGGGGCCTTTGTCTATCGGCTCGAACCACTTTTCTGAGAGTCGTTTAACTTCATTCAGATCCACATTCCCGGCAACAACCATAACTGCATTCTTGGGTCGGTAATGCTTCTGGTAAAAGGCTTTCACCTCGTCCATGGTGGCTTCCTCAATATGCTTTTCCTCTTTGCCAATGGTTGCCCATTGGTATGGGTGGGTAGAATACGCCAAAGGCCTCATCAGCAGCCAAGCATCGCCATAGGGCTGATTCAAGTATCGCTGCCTGAATTCCTCAATCACCACATTGCGCTGCACTTCCAAACTTTTGGGCGTGAAAGCAAGATCGAGCATGCGGTCGCTCTCCAGCCAAAAAGCGGTTTCCAGATTCTGGGCAGGCAGCGTGATGTAATAATTAGTAATGTCGGTAGATGTGAATGCATTGTTCGATCCACCGGCCACTTGTAGCGGGGCATCGTACGAAGGAATATTCACGGAACCACCGAACATCAAATGTTCGAAAAGATGGGCAAAACCAGTTCGGTTCGGGTCTTCATCGCGCGAGCCTACATCATACATGATATTGAGGCACGCCAACGGTGTGGAACTATCCTGATGAACGATTACGGTCAGGCCGTTTTTCAGTTCAAAACGCTCGAATTGGATTTTTCCCATGGTGCCTGCAATGATACACATTGCCGCCCCATTTCCTAAAGAGTGTTAAGAGCCAAATATTGGACAGCTTTGAATCGTTCCGAGCAAAACTCACTTAAAAACACACATTATGGAAACACCCAACACCAATTCAAATCCAGGAGTTGTAGAACGCTTCAATCTTTGGCTCAGCAGCTCGGTAACGGTCCGCATTTTCAGTATCACCATTCTGGTTCTACTGCTGATGATCCCCAATGCAATGATCCGCGATATTATTTACGAACGGCAAATGACCAGCCAAGAGGCCATTACCGAAGTTAGCGCCAAATGGGGCTATGCCCAGACGGTGGTCGGGCCAGTGGTGTCCGTGCCGTATCTGACCTATACCGAAGACAAGGAAGGAAAGCGCACCTATACCAAGCATTGGAGCCATTTTCTGCCAGACGACCTCGTAGTGAATGCCGATGTGGCCAGCGACAAACGCAAACGTGGGATTTACGAAGTAGT
>JBJOHR010000072.1:0-9210 GCA_046047575.1 Bacteroidota bacterium
GTTGAACACCCGATAACCGAAGAGGTTATAAGCTACGACCTTATTTGGGAACAGATCAAAGTTGCAGCTGGAATTCCTGTTTCGGGAAAGCACTATTTCCCTAAAATGCACGCCATTGAATGCCGGATCAATGCAGAAGACCCATATAACAACTTCCGACCAAGTCCAGGATGTATTCAAACGCTGCACACACCTGGGGGGCATGGTGTGCGGATCGACTCCCACATTTATGCAGGTTATTGCATTCCACCGAATTACGATTCGATGATCGCCAAGCTAATTACCGTGGCGCAAACGCGTGAAGAAGCTATTGCCAAAATGCGCAGAGCGCTGGATGAATATGTGATCGAAGGGATCAAAACCACCATTCCATTCCATCGGAAATTGATGGACGACCCGAACTTCATCAAAGGGAACTACACGACCAAGTTCATGGAGACGTTTGAGCTCTGAGTAACTTCCGCTCCAGCCAACCATTGTAATTCACCAGTTCCGCATCTGCACTTCGAGTTGAGGTGGTTTTGGTAAACAGCCGAATTCGGTCTTTCATTTCGGTAGTGCGCAGCGACATTCCTTTAAGAAACATATCCGAAATCAGGTCGAGCAACATGGCCTCGCGCAAGTTCTCCTGATCTTCCAACTGTTCCTTAAAGTCCTTCCTTAGTTGTTTCATACGGTATTCAAGGAAATCGGTATCACCTAATTCAAGCCGTATCAAAATCTCCAGAATGGCGATACGGAACTTGAGCGGTACGGCAGTATTCTCAAAACGTTCATGATGGTACAGCTGATTCAGACGTTTGATGGACTCGCGGTAATGGCCCATATCGAAATGGAAAATGGCCAGATTGAGATACACGAAAACGATGTAGAACGGAGTTTTTTTCAGTTTCTCGTTGTGCTCCAAATCCTGTAGGGTTGCAATTGCCCTGTTCATATCCACCTTAGAGTAATTGATAACTAAGGAATTGTAATAGAAGAACAGGAATCGGTCGTGGTGCAGCTTATCGAACTCATCCATTCCGGCCTTCAACTTCTCAGCCCACGTCAAAGATTCTTCGGTTTTGTTGTTTTTGAATAGCGCATTCACCATGTAGGTTAGCATTTGCAGCTTGGTTTGATGATTGGCCTTTGAAAAGAGTTTTTCGTTCTCAAATTCCGCGTAGGTCACCCGCAGATAATCTTCCAAGTTGGCGTAATCATGCTGCTGCAGAAGTATCTGACTTACCGCCTGATAGATCTTGAAGCGCAAAGCAGAACTCCCCTTCAACTCTTTACTATCGCTCAATTTCTGAACGGTCTCCTGAAGCATGCCGACCACAGGATTATCTACAGGAGAAAAATTCTGTGTGATCTTCAATTTGTACTTCACCGTAGCCAGAATATCATCAATTTGTCGCATTGACTTTAGTTTAGCCTCATTTTCCTGACGCTTGAGGATGTAAGTTTCTGGGTTGATGCTGAGCATCTCCTGCGATAGTCGGATATACTCGGTATAGATCAGATCCAGCAATTCTAGATTCTCCAGTGCGAGTGCTCGTTTTTCGGCCTTCCCTAAAAAATGCTCGGCAAGTTGAAATAGGTTCTTGGACATGTAATGACGTGCCAAGTTGTACAGATTGATGGCCTGAGTCACATCTTCAGCCTCAAAATGCTGTACCATCAAGCTTTTGCACAGATCAGACTTTAGCCGATTCTTTAATCTGTAATACGGATTCCTGTTCCCGTCTGGATAAAGTCTCATGCTGGCGGCATCCTCCTCGAACCCATCACGTTCCTTGCGTATCAGATCGAACAGTTCAATGTCTTTCCTTGGCTGATCGCTTGCAATACGTGACGAGTAAACCTTATAGAAACGGATCTCTTCTTTATTGAGTCCAAGAATCATTTGATTGAGTGTGTCCATTTTGAGCGCGTAAGAAAAACTGAAATTATGAAAGCTATTGATCAATCATCAGATTACATTTGAACAAATGATGTTGGAGATGAGGACTATTCTAAAATATCTGCTCGCGCTTTATGTAGGTTTTGCTGGCCTAGCGGACCTACGTGCTCAGAACTATGAACTGGAAATTGACAGTTTGATGGGCATTCCCGATACGGTGTATGATGGTCAGACCATAACGTTCGAAGTGATCGTATCCATGAACACTCCCTTGTTCTACCAAGGCGATGTGTTCGTAGAACTTGAATATGGAGGAAACTTCTATCCTGTTGACTCATCGGTTGTTGCCAATTCGTTCCTTAGCCCGAATTCGCCCAACACTATTCAAGCATTACACCGTTTCTCTACCGAAAACGATCTGCAGATAGGCGATAATGTGGTGGTGGTTTGGCCACGTATCGGAGATGGATTCACTCCGCCACAGACGGTGATCAATCCGCTGACCATCACCGTGACTTTGGCAGAACCTGCCGGAATGAAGCCACTGCCCGGTCAGCGAGTTTTTAAGCCGTTCATTCGGCCAAACCCTGCCATCAGTAACATTCAGTTTTACCTCGAGGGAAACACCAACGTGAAGCAGACCGTGCTGTACGCCCTAACAGGAAAGATATTGGCACGGGTGGGTAGCGATACGCAAATGGACATTTCTCACCTTTCTGCGGGCGTCTATTTTGTGGACGTGACAACGCAAGAAGGCACTGTCTACTCCGACAAGTTGCTCATTACTCGCTGAGTTCGATTGCTGATCGGTTAACTTTGCGCCAAACTTCGGCAATGAGCAACCGCAGCTACTGCAACAGCCTTACAGTCTATCAGCGTTTCCGTACACGCGAAGTACGGGTTGGAAGTATTGGGATCGGTGGAAATAACCCCATCCGAATTCAGTCTATGACCACCACCGACACGCTCGATACCGAAGCCACAGTGGCCCAAAGCATTCGCATGATTGAGGCTGGTTGTGAGTTGGTGAGGATTACCGCGCCAAGTAAGAAGGAAGCAGAGAACCTGGCCAACATTAAAGCTGAATTACGAAAACGCGGATACGAAGCTCCGATCTGTGCCGATATACACTTCACACCGAATGCCGCAGAAATAGCTGCAACCATTGTGGAAAAAGTGCGCGTCAATCCTGGAAATTATGCCGACAGGAAGAGATTTGAAAACATCGATTATACCGATGAGGCATACTTGGCTGAATTGGCAAGGATCCGCGAACGGTTCATACCGCTCGTACAGATCTGCAAGAAGCATGGTACCGCCATGCGAATAGGCACCAACCATGGTTCGCTATCCGATAGAATTCTGAGCAGATACGGAGACACACCGTTGGGAATGGTTGAATCGGCCATGGAGTTTCTACGCATTTGCCGCGAACACGATTTCCATGCTATCGTTCTTTCCATGAAAGCCAGCAACACCCAAGTAATGGTTCAGGCGTACCGACTTTTGGTGGCCACCATGATGGAAAACGGCATGGATTATCCCTTGCACTTGGGTGTTACAGAAGCGGGCGAAGGTGAAGACGGCCGCATCAAATCTGCTGTCGGCATCGGAACACTACTTGAAGATGGACTGGGAGATACCGTGCGTGTTTCGCTGACAGAAGACCCTGAATTTGAAATTCCGGTTGCGCAGGCCTTGGTATCAAGATATGCCGATCGAGAAAAGCTTCAATCACCGATCCCTGCTTACCAAGGTCCTTATCCGGTCGATCCTTTTCAATTCAGCAAACGGAGAACGAATGCTGTGCTGAACATAGGAGGAGACAATGTTCCTCGCGTTATTGCAGACCTCTCAAACAAAGAACAGATCAGTCCAGCCAATCTGTTCGCCTTCGGATACAATTATTCTGTGGAGTCCGACAAGTGGAACATCACTGATCTAGCGTGCGACTTTGTGTTTGTTGGTGATAGTCAGATAGACTTTGAAATTCCTGGAACGCTTGGCATCATTCAGCGCCACATGCATTGGAATTCTGGCAAAGACCGTCATTATCCATTTTTTACCGTTTCAGATTATTTGAACGCCACTCAGTTCGGAACCTTGAATTTCGTTCAGGCTTCGATTTTAGAATTGGACGATGTGTTCTTAGCTAGAATTGCAAGCGCCTGCAATGTGGTTGTAATTCTGGAAACCGTTAATGCGCATGCGATGGCTGAATTGCGAAGGGCAATTTGCTTATTCGGTGAAAGAAACATCGCAGTTCCGATTATTGTGAAACGGGGCTATGATCTGGATGAGAATGCGTTCCAACTATACGCTTCCACCGATGTAGGTGGACTACTCGTTGATGGTCTGGGAGATGGCTGCTGGATAACCAATTCCAGCGTACCCAATAGAACGCTGAACAATACAGCCTTCGGAATTTTACAAGCGGCCAGAGCCCGTACCTCAAAGACCGAATACATTTCGTGCCCCAGTTGTGGTCGGACCTTGTTCGATCTTCAAGAAACCACCGCTAAGATCCGCAAACGCACTGACCACTTAAAGGGTGTCAAGATCGGCATCATGGGTTGCATTGTGAATGGCCCAGGCGAAATGGCCGATGCAGACTATGGCTACGTTGGTACCGGAAAAGGGAAAATTACCCTCTATAAAGGTCAAGAGGTTGTGAAGCGTAATATCCCTTCAGAGGAAGCTTTAGAAGCGCTGGAGGCTCTGATAAAGGAGCATGGCGATTGGGTGGAGCGACCCGAATTTGAAGCATAAAAAAACCCGAACGATCGGAGTCATTCGGGTTTCACATGTCAGATTTAAAATCTGCTTATTCGTCTTCCTTCCACTTTTGGCCAGAAACAGATTCCCACTTCAACTTCATTTCTGCCAATCGAGCCTTCTCAGCTTCATAATCCATCTTCGGATTGTCCTTATTGGCCTCTACCTTAATGGTATATTGTTCAATCCGCGCCTTAATGGCATCCGCTTCTTTCTGAATGTTTTCTGCCGAACGTTCTTCAGTGGCGCGTGTTTGCTGAGCTTTATCCTGTGCTACCACATTCAAAGCACTTAATGATAGAAAGGCTGCAGCAAGAGTAAAAATTGTCTTTTTCATAATTCGAAATATTTCGCACTAAAAATAGACATAAAATGAGAGCCGAACCCTCCTTGGATCAATCTCAAACCTTATTCGAGGTCAACAATGGTATCTGATTTTTCTTGGTCCCTACAGAATCCACCTTTCAATCATTCTCAGTCCAACGCCAACCGCGCAAAGTAGGTAAGTGAACGAAAATTGTACTTAGACAATAGAATAGCGCAATTTTGCATTATGGAATCAAACGTCAGAAAAATCTGGATCGCGCTGAGCATTGGCCTCAATTGCCATGTGGTTCAATCGCAAACTCCACTGTTTACAGAAGAAAGTGTACAAAGAGGAGTAAATTTTGTCTCTGACCATTTTTGGTGGGGCAATGGGGTCAGCTGCTATGATTGGAACAAGGACGGTTGGCCAGATATATCTCTATGTGCAACTGGGGTCGCTCCAGCGTTTTATCAGAACAATGGGGATGGCACATTCAGCACGATGACGTTCAATATTTCGAACACACACGAAGCCAAAAGTTTGACCTGGGCAGATTATGACAACGATGGCGATGCAGACATTTTTCTTACCAGAGTATTCGGACCATGGTCATTGTATCGGAATGATGGTGGTTTCATGTTCACTGAAGTGACAAATTTGGCCGGGTTGGGGCAATTGAACTTCTATCAGACAATGGGCGCTTCTTGGAGCGATATTAACAATGATGGTTTCTTAGATCTCTACATATGTAATTACAATTGGAATGATGGCGTGACCAACAAGCTATACCTGAACAACGGCAATGGCCTGTTCACTGATTTCTCTGTACAATCTGGTGCAAACAATGGGTCACACGCCTCTTTCCAATCGGTCTTTGCCGACTTTAACCTTGATGGCCTGCCCGATATAAGTTTGACCAATGATAGACATGTTAGCGAGAATGCGCTTTACATCAATACCGGGAATGGAATCTTCAGCAACCAAAGTCAAGCAGCTGGTATCAACGTGGCGGTTGATGCCATGAGCAACAGTGTTGAAGATTTTGACAACGATGGAGACTTCGACATTTACGTAAGCAACCATGACGATGGAAATTTATTGTTCCAGAACAATGGCGACACCACCTTTACCAACATAGCTGCCAACGCAGGAGTAACCGTGAACCAAGTGTGCTGGTCGGCAATTTGGTTGGACCAGGATCTGGATGGTTGGCAAGATCTTTTTGTAGCCACCTCTCCATTGGATCCCAACAATCCTGAAACACCCACGGTGCACAATTACTTCTTCTCGAACCAACAGGATATGACCTTCAACTATAGGGCAGATTCTGGAATGGAACCAGTAGTTACCCGAAGTTACTGCGGAGGCTCTGCCGACCTTGACAATAATGGCGCTCCAGACCTGGTGCTTTCAGGCAAAGAACCATACGGAGCTGAAATTTGGATGAATACAACTCAGGATCACTCTTCCATCACTTTATCATTGGAAGGGACGATCAGTAACCGAGATGGAATTGGCAGCACCGTCAGGTGCTATTCTGGTGGAACCGTTCAAACCAGATACACCAAGTGCGGTGAGGGTCATTTAAGTCAGAATTCGCAGTATCTGCTTTTTGGATTGGGTAGTGAAAGTATGGCCGACAGCCTCACAATAACATGGCCAAGCGGAATTGTTGACAGGTTGTATTCCATTGCTGCTGATCAGTTTCTGCACATAATGGAAGGCTCCACCATAAGCCCCGTTTCGGTTAAGGACTGGCATCAACAAGATCCGCAATTCATCATTTTTGGGCATCAACTTACTGTCAGGAATTCAAGCGTATCAACCCTGGCTCTCTTGGACGTTTCGGGACGCTGCATTGCTAGCACGCAAGGATCATTCATAGACCTATTTGGAATCCGATCAGGAATTTACATCCTGCAGTGGACAAGTTCATCGGGATCTGGCAGCAATAAGATTCTGATCCCCTAATGCTTTCATAAAAAAGAAAGCCCGGCCAAAATTGGCCGGGCTTTCCCAAATTATGATCCGATAGATCTACTTATCAGTGGATCTGAATCTTGCGTGTTACAAGACCTTCTTGTGTTGCAACCTGAAGGAAGTACGTTCCATGGGCAACATCAATGTTCAAGGTCTTACGGAAACTTCCGTTCAGCACCACTCCTTCTGTGTAGACCACTCGGCCTGTCACATCAAGAACTACCAACTGAACATCTGCTTCAACACCGTTGATCTCTACAGTGAACTCACCGTTAGATGGGTTCGGGTAAACTGCCATTCCGTTCTCTACAGCCTCAGCAATAGTTGTTGGAATATCAGCAACGGTCACATCTTCACAGTAAGTTGATGAACATCCGTTAGCATCAGTAACAGTCAGACACACATTGTATGTACCACCCGCAGCATAGCTATAAGATGGATTCTGATCAGAAGATGTACCAGAAGCGTCACCGAAATCCCATGCCCAAGAAACTGCTCCAGTGCTAGCATCTGTAAAGTCAACATCCAAGTTGGTTGCTGAACTTGAGAATGAAGCTGATGGGCCAATCTCTGTTACTGTTAGCGTCAGATCACCAGATGCACTGTTCCAACCATCAACCAGCACATAGTAGGTCTCACCTCCGGTCAAACCGCAAACGAGCACATTACTTGTAAGTGTTGAACCTCCAGAACCAGACGCATCTGGATCATCATCGTTGGCACCAACGATCACACCGTTACCACCTTCAACATCCTGACATGATCCAGACAGTATTGCAATCTGTGTATCAAACGATGAACCGTCTGAACTGATAGAAACATTACCAGATGCAGGAGCTACGAAAGAGTACCATGCGCTGTTCTCGATATCAAGATCTAAACACCATCCACCTTGCTCGGTACAACCTACTGATGGAGCTACAAAGGTTGTTTCCCAACCAGAAGCTCCGAATCCCACATGATCGAATGGCCCGTTGGCGCCATTGCTCAGCGCAATTGCTCCGCATGCCTCTTCGTTCACCGCAGGAGGAGTACAGGTCACAGTAAGGTCAAAGTCTCCATCGGTTGGAGCAGTAGTGGCTGACCAATAAGCAACGTTGATGTAATAATCCGTACCTAGAGTGCTGGTAAAGTTGAGCTCAGATTGCAATCCGCAGGCATCATCATTTCCACCAACACACGCTAGGTTGGCACAATCACCTTCATAGACAGATATTTCCGTATCTGAAGTAGAACCGCACGTACTGACCGTAACAAGATCTCCAGTTCCAACGAAATGGTACCAAACACCTGGTCCTACCGCGCTGAAACATCCATTAGCGTTATCCGCTGTTGCATTCAAGAAATCTCCGGAAACAACATCACCACATGCTACATCAATAGCATCAGCACAAAGGTCATTCTCAGGAGCAACCAACACAGACGATACACATGCAGAATCTGTCCCACATTCATTTGTAGCTGTTACACAAACCGCATAAACACCAGCGGCAGCATAGGTATGCGTTGGGTTTTGCATGGTTGATGTGTTTCCATCACCAAAATCCCATAACCACGAAGTCGGATCTTCAGTCGTTGCATCAGTAAAGGCAACGCTTGTGGAGCCGCTAACTTGTGCATACGTGAAATCTGCAACTGGTTCGGCACCAGCAGTCAGCACAGCAGAACCGCTTGACGTACCGGTACATCCGTTACCATCACTCAACGCAACTATGGTCAATGTACCGCTAACACCTCCCGGAAGGGCAAATGTGTAAGGGTTACTTGTAATACCAACTTCGTTAGTTGTTGTTCCATCAATATCCCAAGTAACTGCCCAAGGAGCTGTTCCTGTAAAATCAACCTGAACAGAACCACCACCAGTTGGACAAACAATTCCACCGCCAGAAACAACTGCCGTTGGCTCTTCATTAACAGTAATTGGAGCTCCTGTAACATCCAGGTCACCACACAGTGGAGTACCTCCATTACCAGACAACAAGGCAGCAACCGCACCACCAGTGGTCTGCGACAACAGAACTCCCTGATCAGCTGGGTTGAACACGATGGTGTGAATTGTGTAATCTCCTGCAGCAGCCACCGTGAAAGATGGTGCAACGTCAACTCCAACCACATCAAGATTAGCTCCAGAAGTAAGAACGTATGCGACTGCATATCCAGCTGGAACAGTTGGAGCCGTGCCTTGTGTAGCAGAGATGGTAGCTGAACCACCACTCATACAAACTGGCGTGGCATCTGCCGTAAGCGTACCTGCATCAATAGT
>JBJOHR010000073.1:0-3489 GCA_046047575.1 Bacteroidota bacterium
ATCTCAACACCGCAAGACCTTCCAAACTTCGAACGATTGCTGGGAACCGGTGAGCAAATTGGCTGCAAATTCTCGTACAAAGTGCAAGAAGTGCCGAACGGACTTGCCCAAGCATTTGTAATTGGCGAAGAGTTTATTGGAGGCGATAAAGTTGCTCTTGTGCTTGGAGACAACATCTTTTACGGACATGGTTTGGAACGTACGCTTCGTTCGAACAACGACCCAGAAGGAGGTGTAGTATTCGCATACCACGTTAGTGATCCAGAACGCTATGGCGTTGTTGAATTCGATGACGACTTCAGGGCGCTTACCATCGAGGAGAAACCAGCGAATCCAAAATCGAATTATGCAGTTCCCGGATTGTATTTCTACGATAATTCTGTGGTGGAAATTGCCAAGAACCTGAAGCCAAGCGCAAGAGGTGAGTATGAGATAACGGATGTGAACAAGGAATACCTCTCCAAAGGAAAACTGAAAGTTGGACTTCTTGGACGAGGAACCGCCTGGCTGGACACGGGTACGTTTGCCTCGCTGATGCAGGCGAGTCAGTACGTTCAGACCATTGAAGACAGGCAAGGTTTGGCCATTGGTTGTATTGAAGAGGTTGCCTATAGAGGTGGTTTTATTGATGCCGATCAGCTGTGCAAAATTGCTGAACCATTGCAGAAAAGCGGATACGGTGATTACCTAATGAAACTCTTGAAATAGATGAAATATCCAGCACAGATCAAGAACAAGATCCTGGTTACAGGAGGAGCAGGATTCATTGGGTCGGCAGTTGCAGAAAAACTGGCAAAAGACCCAGAGAATTACGTGGTAATTGTAGATAGTCTGCTTACCGGATCCATCAAGAAAGTCCCAACCTCAGAGCACAATAACCTAAGGTTCATTAAGTGCGATGCAAACAATTACAAGGACATTTCAAGCGTATTCTACGCCTACACGTTCGATTACGTGTTCCATTACGCAGCTGTGGTTGGTGTTAAGCGTACGCTCCAAAACCCGGTCATGGTTCTGGCAGACATCACCGGAATCGACAACATTCTTTCCTTGAGTAAGAACACGGGCGTTAAACGGGTCTATTATTCTAGTTCGTCTGAGGTTTACGGAGAGCCTGTGGAGTTCCCGCAGAATGAGGAGACGACACCACTCAACTCCCGACTTCCTTACGCTATTGTAAAGAATGTTGGTGAGGCTTATTTAAAATCGTACGAAAGAGAATTCGGGTTGGAGTACACCATTTTCCGGTTCTTCAACACTTACGGACCAAAGCAGAGCAAGGAATTCGTTATCTCAAGGTTTCTTTCCATGGCACTTCAGAACGAGAACATCACCATTTATGGAGACGGCTCTCAAACACGGACTTTCTGCTTCATCAATGACAATGTGGATGCCTGTGTGGCCGCGTTTTACAATGACATGTATGTGAACGATGTGGTGAACATTGGAGGCAACATTGAAGTACCGATTCTCGAATTGGCCAACATCATCATCAAGGTAACAGGCTCAAAATCTAAGGTCATACATCTACCAGCCTTGGAAGAAGGTGATATGACCAGAAGATTGCCCGACACCAGCAAGATGAAAACGTTGCTCAACCGAGAAGTAACAACTTTGGAAGATGGCCTGAAGGAAGTAATTCAGCACGGTCAGTTCATTTCTTTGATCTAATGGAACAGATTCTGGCATTGAGAGAGGAGCTTGAAAAGGCTCTGAACGATCTTCAACTACCGGAACAACCTGCCAAACTTTATCAGCCTGTACGCTATACGTTAGAAAACGGAGGCAAACGAATGCGACCTGTGCTGGTTCTGCTGGGTTGCAAGTTGTTTTCGGAAGACATTTCCAATGCCATTCATCCAGCGCTTGGAGTTGAGTTGTTCCACAACTTTACATTGGTCCATGACGATATTATGGACGAAGCGCCCGTAAGACGCGGAAAACCCTCGGTTTACGAACAATGGGATCTCAATGTGGCCATCCTTTCTGGCGATGCCATATTTATCAAGGCCTATCAGGAGTTGCTTCAAACAGACAAGAACGTAATCCTATCAATTCTAGACCTGTTCAACAAAACGGCTTTGGAGATATGCGAAGGCCAGCAGTTGGACATGGATTTTGAACAGCGAAATGACGTCTCGATCGATGATTATCTCCACATGATAACACTCAAAACGGCTGTTCTGTTAGGAGCGAGTCTCAAGATCGGAGCGTTGACCGGAGGAGCATCAGAAGATCAGGCTCAAGCGCTTTACGATTTCGGTCTTAATTGCGGTATTGCGTTTCAGCTGCAAGACGATATTCTGGATGTGTTCGGAGAAAGCAAAAAAGTAGGAAAACAGAAAGGTGGAGACATCTTGGCCAACAAGAAAACCTTCTTGCTTTTGAAGGCGCAAGAACTGGCAACTGGCAAAACGGAGGAGGTCTTGGCAGATTGGATCTCCAGTTCAAATTCCCGTATCGATAAAGTTGAAGGGGTCACGTCCATTTATGATGAATTGAACGTGAGAGAACTGGCTGAGGAAAGAATGTGGCGTTACTTCAACACAGGAATTGCAGCCTTGGAAAAGGTAGACGCCAATGAAAAGTGGAAGTCTGTCCTTCTGGACTTCAGCAGGTCTTTAATGCACAGAGAATCTTAGATGGATCTGCCGCTCTCTCCGTCAGATTACCAACGATATGAGCAAAGTGTTTGGCTACTTCAGGAAGTTGTCAATCAAATCAACAAGGATTTCCGCCTACAGGGCTTTGATGTTGAATTTTCGGGCGAGGGCGAGACAGCCTATCGAGAATTGACCGACCAGCTCAAGCCTGTGATTGAGTACATGCTCGAGAATCAGACCGAAAAATTCTGGAACCTCATTTACGGCATCGACCTTAACGAACGAAAAGTGAGAGAAATTCTGTTTGGGAAAGAAGAGCGCATTGACGCCATTCAAGAACTCACCGACCTCATTTTGAAACGCGAACTGCAAAAGGTGGTGATCCGAATGCATTATTCTGGAAAACAACTGCCATAAAGTGGTTGTTAACATGTAGTTATTCTGTTCTTAACCCGAACTGATAATCGTATTTTTGCGCAAACCACTCAATAAGTACACCTAAGTCCACTAATGGATAAGTTCTCGTACCTCTCAAACATGGATGTTTCCGCGGTGGAACATCTTTATCAATCTTACAAATCAGACCCCGAATCAGTAAGTGAAGACTGGCAGCAGTTTTTTGCCGGTTTCGACTTTGCCGAACAGCTTTACGATCAGGATGATGCCAACTTTGGTATTCCGGCTAACGTGAAGAAGGAGTTTGATGTGATCAACCTGATTGAGGGTTACCGCAAGAACGGACATCTTTTTACACGAACGAATCCCGTTCGTGAGCGAAGAAAATATGCGCCAACGCTAGCCAAGGAGAATTTTGAGCTAAGCGATGAAGATTTAGACACGACTTTCCGTGCTGGAACCATGATCGGAATCGGTCCAGCAACGCTCA
>JBJOHR010000074.1:0-54201 GCA_046047575.1 Bacteroidota bacterium
ATGGAATTCATCTCGCAGCAGGAAGTAAAACCCGATATCGTTGTCTTTTTGGATGGCGACCATTCTGATTATCCCGAGCAATTGCCAGAAGTGGTCAAACCGATTTTAGATAATGAAGCTGATATGGTCATTGGTTCGCGGGCGTTGGGAAAATCGGAGAGTGGAAGTCTCACACCGCAGCAGGTTTTTGGGAATTGGTTGGCAACGGTTTTACTGCGATTGTTCTACGGGGTTAAGTTCACCGATCTCGGTCCGTTCCGAGCTATTCGTTATGGAAGCCTGTTGCAATTGAATATGGTTGACCGCAACTACGGCTGGACGGTGGAGATGCAGATAAAGGCTGCCAAACAGAAACTTCGAAGTTTGGAAGTTCCGGTCGATTATCGTGTCCGTATCGGGGAATCGAAAGTGTCTGGAACAGTAAAGGGTACCATTGGGGCAGGCTACAAGATTATTCTTACCCTTTTCAAATACCTTTGAACGGGATGGTTTTCGGGTACGTTCTTCTGGTCATTTATATCGTTTGTCTGCTGGCAATTCTGGTTTACAGTTTGGCGCAAGGCCATTTGACCATGCTCTATCTCCGTGCCAAGCGAAAAGGAGAAAAAGAAACCCCCGAATTACCTGTCGAACTTCCTTTCGTGACTGTTCAATTGCCCGTTTACAATGAATTGTATGTGGTAGAGCGCCTCATCAGGCGCGTGGCGCAATTGGAATATCCGTTGGACAAGCTAGAAATTCAGGTTTTGGATGATAGCACGGATGAAAGCGTGGAAGTCGCGGCAAACATCATCGCTGAGTTGCGCGAAACGGGGTTGGATATCCAGCACATCCGAAGATCAGACCGAACGGGCTTTAAGGCAGGCGCGTTGGCTTATGGATTGGAAATCGGGAAAGGAGAATTCATTGCCATTTTCGATGCGGACTTTCTGCCTGAGAAAGACTTTCTACTGAAGACTTTACCGTATTTCGAAGATGAGAAGATCGGGCTGGTGCAAACACGTTGGGAACATCTCAATCGGAATTACAACCTGCTGACCAAACTGCTTTCTATGGCGTTGGATGCACATTTTACCATTGAACAGCGCGGAAGGAATTCGAATGGCGATTTCATGAATTTCAACGGAACGGCCGGGGTTTGGAGACGCGCGTGCATTGAGACTTCGGGGGGATGGAGTGCGGAAACACTGACTGAAGACCTTGATCTGAGTTATCGGGCGCAGTTGAAAGGCTGGAAGATGAAGTACTTGGAAGGACAGACTTCACCTGCTGAGATACCTGCTTTTATTCAAGCGATCCGTTCGCAGCAATACCGTTGGAATAAGGGCGGTGCGGAAGTGGCGCGGAAGAACTTCATCAATGTGATGAAAGCGAATTTGCCGCTGCATGTCAAGTTCCACGCGTTGTTCCATCTGTTCAACACGGGGATTTTCATCTGCGTTTTTCTGGCGGCTTTTGTGAGCGTCCCGTTACTCTATTTCATGGCCACCAAAGGTCTGGCGGCTGAGTTGATGAAGTACGCGGCAGTGTTCTTTCTCGGCTTCTTTCTGCTGTCAGGTTTTTATTGGATAACCATTCGGCAACGGTATGGGTCTGCTGCGAAGACTACTGCTTGGTTCATTCTCTATTTTCCGATTTTCTTGAGCTTGTCCATGGGGCTTTCGCTTTACAACGCCATTGCGGTTTCGGAGGGGTATTTGGGCATCAAATCGCCATTCATCAGAACACCGAAGTTCAATATTGTGGGTGATAAGACCGATGTGAAACAGAACAAGTACATGGTTTCTCGTCCACCGATGATCGTGATTTTTGAAGCGCTGTTGGCCATCTATTTCTTGGTCGCCATTGTTTGGGCTGTGTCGGTTGGTTATTACGCGTTTCTGCCATTTCATGTACTGCTGATGCTCGGTTTCGCTGGCATCACATTCTACTCCATCAAGCACAGCGTTGTAAGAACATGATGCTACCGCGATGGGTGCATAAACTCCTGATGTTCGCGGTTTTTCAGTGGCATTTGGCGTTTGCCATTGTCATTGATCGATGCAATACAACTGGTGTACTGTTGTCGTTTGTAGGGCTTTGGTTGATTTTTTTGATTCAGTGGGCAGATCGGGAGATCAGCGTGAAGCGGATGATCGCGCTCGGAGTGCTTTTCCGAGGAATCTATCTGTTGACCTTCCCCGAATTATCGGATGATGTGTTCCGTTACCTGTGGGATGGAATGCTATCAAACCAAGGTGTCTCTCCCTACGCTATTATCCCGAGTGAGTGGCAAGAGGCGGGTTTGGGTGAATCGTTTGGGCAGATGCTGCACCAGCTGAATTCGCCTGAGTATTATTCGGTCTATCCGCCTGTGTTGCAGAGCATTTTTGCTGCGAGTGTGTGGTTGGGTAATGGTGAGGTTCTATCGTCCATCATTTCACTGAGGATGTTCGTTCTGCTCGCAGAGTTCGGTTCCATGCTGCTTATCTGGAAGTTGCTACAAGCTTGGAAGATGAATACGCGCAACCTCATGCTCTATGCGCTTAATCCGTTGGTGATCATTGAGTTTTCTGGAAGTCTGCATGGGGAGGTTTTCATGGTTTTCTTTCTGTTGTTGAGTTTGTGGTTTTTGACCTCCCCCGGCCCCTCCTTTCCAGGAGGGGAGCAAGAAGAACCCACCCCTAGCCCATCCATGGGAGGGGAAAGTGCTTCGAAAGGGTTTCTGTGGTTTGGTGCATCTGCGGTGGTATTTGGGTTGAGTGTTGGCACGAAGCTGTTGCCATTGATGTTCCTTCCGTTCTACATTAAGCGGTTGGGATGGTGGAAGACCACGCTTTATGGTGCTGTTGCGATTCTCGTAACTGGTCTACTGTTTATTCCCTTTTGGACGCCAGATCTGCTGACGAATGTTTCTTCCTCATTAAAACTCTACTTCGCGAATTTTGAATTCAATGCGAGTGTGTATTACCTGATTCGTGAGGTTGGGTTTTGGTATCGTGGATACAACATTATTGAACAGACGGCCGTGTGGTTGCCGAGGATCGTTCTGTTGATCATCCTCTTTATTGCCTTGCTGAACAAGGATAAGGAAGTACGCGGATTGCCGAAGCTGATGCTATTCGCGTGGTTCACTTATTATGCGTTTGCCACAACGGTGCATCCGTGGTACATCGCAGTTTTAGCTGCGTTTCTGCCATTTGTGAAATATCGGTTCGCGTTGGGGTGGTTGATGCTGGTTCCGCTTTCTTACCACGCTTATGGTGGTGTGGATTTCAATGAAAATGGGTGGTTGCTCGTGTTAGAGTATGTGCCTGTTTACCTCTGGCTTGGGTTTGAGTTGGGATTGTTCCGACCAATGGAGCGGTGGTGGGCGTTGCGCAGAGCGGAGGTGAAACGTAAGCGGTTGTTGCCGTTTCTCACAAAAGGCGAACGTGTTTTGGAAGTAGGTTCTGGAAATGGTGCGTTGGTGAAACTGCTTAGTAATGAAGGAATGAAGCTTTCTGCCATCGATATTGAGGATAAAAGCCTGTTCGAGGAAGTGAATGTTCGGGTTTATGAAGGAAAGAAGTTTCCCTTTGATGATAGGCAGTTTGATGTGTGTCAGTTGATCACCATGCTGCATCATACGACCAATTCGGAGGAACTCATTCGTGAAGCTAAGCGGGTTTCAAACCGCATCATCATCATGGAAGATGTGTATGAGAATTCTTTTCAGAAGTACATCACTTGGTTCGCGGACAGTTTGGTGAACTGGGAGTTCTTTGGACATCCGCACACCAACCGAACGGACACGGAATGGAGAGAATTATTCGAACGGAATGGGTTGGTGGTGGAGAAGGTGGAGTATTATCGGTTTCTGCTGTTCTTCAAACAGGTGACGTATGTTTTGTCTCACGCAGGGACGCAGAGGCGCGGAGAAAAATCTTGAATAAGGGATTGGAAAATCAAATCGGAAATCGCTAATCGTTAATTGTCAATCACAAATTCTACTCAAGGTATCGGTTCGCGGTTGCGTTCTCCGATAATGAGGGCCACAGCCACACCGACCAAGAGGGCGCGGACTATATTGTAGGTGAACTCAAGCATGGCCCATCCGGGAGAGGCGATATTGAAATCGCCATAGTAGCTGGTAACGGTAAGGCCAGTAAGGATGCCCATCAGGAAACCGAATTTGAGGCCTTTGGTCAGTGGATTGCCACCTTTATAAAGCATGTGGTACACGTACACGAACACAATGGCGCGCATTGCATGAGTAATGAGGAAGTAGCCTACAGGCATTTGAAGCCGTTCGATGCCGAAAACCCAATCGTTGTACCATGCCTCAAAGATCACTTCGTGCCAAACCGCACCTGCCAAGGTTATGATCAACCAAGCAGCAACAGTAGCTAATATGAAACGGGCAATGTTCATTGAGGGGCGGCAAGTTTAACGATTCTTCATGGTCATCCGCGGATGGTTTACAATTTAACAATCCGTTGTGGCGGACTGTTCGGTATTTCGAGAAGATAGATGCCAGCTGGCAGCCAAGCGAGATTGACGGAGGCCCTATTGTTTACGCCCGACTGCCAGAGCATCCTACCCGAAAGGTCGGTAATTTTTGCCGAATGCGTTTTGCCGTTACGATGCCGTGCAGAGATATGGAGCATTTCTGTAAACGGATTTGGGAACACACTGAAGCTGTTTATGGCGGTTTGCTCATCAATGCCCACTGATGTGTTTCCGTTAAGATCCGTGCGGAGAATGATGATGTCTTCGGATGAGTTGACGTCTGCCTTACCGCAGGCAACGATCTGGTCTCCATCCAACTGAACATCATAACCCGTTTCGGAACCACTACCACTGTAATACATGCTCCAGATCTCCGTGCCTGCGGCATCGGTACGCACCATGAAGAGGTCGCGGAAGTTGGAGGTGTCGGCCTTGTAGGCAGAGCCGATGAAAACCGCCCCGCCATCATCCATGGCGGTAACCGCATAACCGAAGTCAATTCGGTCTGTCTGCGTACTGTAAGTGCCCAGCCAATTGCTGCTTCCATTATCATTCTTCAGGCCGAGTATCTTGTAAATGGTCTGACCTGTTATCTGTGTGGTAGCCGCCATGTAGAAGCCGCCATTGATGGGGTCGGCTGCCATTTTCCCAGCAATAACGGTTGGTGCCGATTGGTCGTCATAAGACCACAGAATGTTGCCATCGAAATCGGTTTTAATGAGGAAGGAATTCTCTGTTCCGGTTGTTGCTCCCATAACCGAACCACCTATGACCAATCCATCAGTTACAGCCACCAAACTTGTGGGGTTCTCACTTTCAGGAAAGGGGTTGATGGTCTTGGTCCAGACGGTGTCTCCGTTGGCATCTACACGGCAAAGCAGGTTGGTGTGCGAAGATGTGGTGCCGAATTCGCAGAGCACCATGGCGCCATTGTCCGGCATGGGAACTGCGTCAATTGCCTTGGCATTCTGAAGCAGTTCGTGGGTCTTCTGGTAAACGGGCAGTCCGTTTCCAGATTCGAACACGGCAATCATAAGTCCGTACTCGCGGTCAGGTACAGCATAATCGTAGCCCGCGGTAAGCGCATTTCCGTTGGGAAGTTGGCAGATGGTGGTTCCGTAGATGTCGTCATTGCCCGATATCTGTCGCATCCATTCCTCGTTGCCATCGGCATCTACCTTAAGTAGGTAGCCTGTGCGCTGGAATGTGGAGGTCTCGTAGCGGTCGCCAATGGTAATGATGCTGTGATCGGGGAGGATGACCATCTCGAAGGCGCGCTCTTCTGCCGATGGTGTTCCGTATGTACGCTGAAATAGACTCTGTGCCAAGGAGAAAAAGGGCAAGAGAAAAATGAATAAGGTGATGAGGAGGCGCATGGAGTTGCCGCGTTGGGGTTCAGCACGAATATACGGATGACGTGGATGATTTGAGGTTATAAAGGGTTCCCAGACCTGCTCGGAAGTTGGACTTAGCTGATCGGAGTTTCAATTGTAGGTTTCTCGGAATGCTACTTTGGGGTGTAGGTGCCAGTTCTTGGTAACTGTTTCTACTTTAGAGAGGTGTCAAACCTCCCCCGTCAGCGCCTTTACTACTTTGAACTGGTTGAAGAACTCGCCCACGAACACACGGCCGATGCTGTAGGCGGGGATTGCCAGGATCATGCCTGCAATGCCTGCCACGTTTCCGGCCATAAGTATCACTAGGAAGATCTCTAATGGATGGGCTTTGACGCTTTGCGAGTAGATAAGCGGTTGCAGTACAATATTGTCCAATAATTGGGCTGCGGCATATACAATGGCCATTTGGCCGGTCAGGCTGAGCATACCCGCAAGGTCGAGGCCAGTGGTGTTGGTGCTCAGCCCAATGGTAATACCAACGCCTGCGCCAATGATCGGCCCTACGTAGGGAATAACGTTGAATAGCCCTGCAATGAAGCCAATGAGTATGGCGTTGTCGATTCCTACAATACTCAGCCCTACGGAAACGATGGTCATTACGATGCCCACTTCTATGATGACACCGATGAAGTAACGCGTAAGCAGTTCTTTGCTCTTGTGCAGCACCTTGCCAATGCGCACCTCGTATTCATCGGGCACCAGGGTCATGATCATGTTCTTGAACAGGCCTTGGTCTTTGAGGAAGAAGAAGGTGATGAAGGTGGTGGCGAAGAAGGCAATGAAGATATCGCCCGTTAGGCCGAGCGCGTATTGAACGCTGTCGCCCACGGCAGAAATATCGAAGAGCTTGGCAAGGAGGTTTTTGAGTTCGGTCTCGAGAACAATAGGTGTATCGGTCAGCTTGAACTGATTGAGGTAGTCCTGGGCCATGTGAATAGGCCCGCGGATGTTGTTGATCACTTCTTCCGTATTGACGCTGCTGAGCTTGCGGGCCTCATCGGCCACCATGGGAACAATGGCGCTGATGATGCCACCGAAAAGGCCAAGGAGCCCGAAAATGGTGAAGGATGCCGCAGCGGAACGCGGCATGTGTCGGCCCTTGACATTCAATTTAAGCAGTAGCCGAATGATGGGTTCGCCAATGAGCGATATGACACCGGCCACCAGAATGTAGGCTATGATGGTGTGGAAGTACCATGCCAGCAACAGGATGGCGATGATGACGGGTATGTAGATCCAGTTTCGATTCATGTGTTACGAATATACGGTGGGCATAAAATAAAGAAGCAACCTCCGTTATGGAGATTGCTTCTGAAATAGTGAGATTGCTTTGCTTCGGTCGCAATGACGGGAAGCGGCAATGCTACGGTTTAATCAACCGACTTGTGAAGGAACTCGTTGCCATCGCTGAGGCCGCCACGTTTGTTGCCGTTCTCATCGGTCTCTTCGTCCTTTACCTCAAACTTGGTAACGGTGCTTTCTGAAGAGTGAGGCATGTCGTTCAAATTCACGTTTCGTCTTTTGAATGCAGGAACGTTCTCCAATTCGGCCAAGTTGGTTGGCGAATTGAATCTTCGGTTCATGCCTTTCAAACGCTCCAAGCGCTCCATTTGCTTTCGCTGCATTTCCTCTGTATCGAAGCTGTTGACGGTCTCGTTCTTAGTAACGAGTTGCGGTTCGTTGGTAAGCGAAGCAGCCTCTGATCTGGCAGATACATCCAATTTATCCTCATCGTAGAGATTGAACATGGTGACGTTCTCCTCTGCCGCAGGCGTTTCCTTGCGGACCTCAAACTCGAATTCGGTGGCCGTTTCGGTAGTGATGATGTTGTCGTCCTCGTCCAATTCATCCTCGAACTGATCGTTGAAGGCTTGGAAGTTTTCCACCTCTTCTACCACGGGTGTTTCGGCAACGGGCTGCTTGAATAGGCTGAATGGCATCATTGGCGCCACTTCTTCCACCACTTCTTCGTTTTCCGCTTCTATGTCGGCCACCTCTTCTTCTAGGAAAAGTTCCTCTTCCTGTACCACTTCCATTTCGGTTTCGGCTGCCACTTCGAAATCGTCTTCGTAGTCGTCATCGTCTTCCTCATTGTACAAGGGCAGTTCTTCGCCATCTTTCACTCCGATCATTTCGGGAGCTTCCGCATCCAGAATGGCATTCAGTTCTGCATCGTTCTCATCGACCTTATAGGCCATGAAGGTGGAGGCCGGTGTTGTTTCCTCTTCGTCCAAAACCAAGGTGTGTTTGATAACGGTGTCTTCCGTTGGCGTTGGGATCGTTGGCGTTTCGTTGACCGGAGTGTTGTTCAGTTCCAGATCGGAATTCAGATCAGAAGCTGGACGGAGTCGGTCGTTCATCAACTTAGGACGAGCGGTGAGTCCGGAAGGAAAGGAGGCCTTTGCTTCGGTTGCTGGTCCGGTGGTAGGAGCCTGTCTGCGCGTTTCAAGCACGTGACGCACTACGTTTTCCTTACCGGTTACCTTTTGCAGTTTCTCTCCGGTAAAACCGGTGGCTATGACTGTCAAGGAAAGCTGATCACCCAGGTCTTCATCGGTGCCGTTACCCCAAATAACATCGGCATCCATACCTGCTTCTTCCTGAATGTAATCGGTTATCTCGGCCACTTCGTCCATGGTAACTTCTTCGCTGCCAGAGCTGATGTAGAGGAGGATGTTGCTGGCACCGTAAATGTTGTTGTCGTTAAGAAGGGGAGAAGCCAAAGCCTGTTCCACGGCCTTGATGGCGCGGTCGGGACCTGAAGTAGTGGCAGAACCCATGATGGCCACTCCTGAGCTGGTCATTACAGTTCGCACGTCTTCAAAATCAACGTTCACGTAGCCTTCCACGGTTATGATCTCGGCAATGCCTTTGGCGGCAATGGTCAATACATCGTCTGCCTGACCGAAAGCTTCGCTGAGTTTCAGGTTTCCGTACATCTCGCGCAGCTTATCGTTAGAGATGATGAGAACCGTGTCCACGTGTTTTTTCAGTTCTTCCAGTCCCATATCAGCCTGAAGTTTTCGCTTCTTTCCTTCAAAGCCGAATGGAATGGTGACGATTCCAACGGTAAGGATGCCTTGTTCGCGGGCGGCTTCTGCAATGATGGGAGCGGCACCGGTTCCTGTTCCACCGCCCATTCCGGCCGTTATGAACACCATTTTGGTGTTGTCTCCAAGAATTTCCTTGATGTCGTCCAGGTTTTCGATGGCGGCATTGCGACCCACTTCAGCCTGGGCGCCTGCACCTCGGCCTTCTGTCAGGCTGGAGCCGAGTGCGATCTTCTTGGGCACGGGGCTCATATCGAGCGCTTGCTGATCCGTATTGCAGACCACGAAGTCGACACCTCGTATTCCTTGTCTGTACATGTGGTTGACGGCATTTGAGCCGCCTCCACCTACTCCGATCACCTTGATGATAGAGCTTTCCTCTTTGGGGAGATTGAAATTCATCATGTCCTTAGCCATTTGTCCTCCTATTTATTGGGTTAAGTAGATTAGTTATTTAGGGTATTAGTGAATTAGTTCGTATTGGGTCTTGTGGTTATCAGTCAATTCCTTCGTTCATCCATTTCTCAATCTTTCTACCGAAGTTTCTAAGCCCGGAAAAGGGGCTGCTTCCGCTTTTCTCTTCGGCCACTTCGCGCGCCACTTCTTCTGCCTGGGAGATGGGTTGTTCCTCAACCGGTTCTTCTTTTTTCGGAGCCGTTTTGGGTACGGTTGATGGTTCGCGGCCCATTGCCCAATCTTCAATGGTGAGCCCTTTGGCAGCCTGCTCATCTTTGAATTCAAGACCTTTCATGACCAGGCCAACGCCTGTTGAGAAGATCGGACTGGTAACGTCTTCCGGATTTCCCGGGGCCAGATGTTCGTTCGGATAACCTACGCGTACATCCATTCCGGTAATGTATTCCATAAGTTGTGGCAAGTGGCGGAGATTGGCGCCACCACCCGTGACCACAATACCGCCTATGAGTTTTTTCTCGTAGCCAGAGTTCTTGATCTCGTAGTAAACGTGTTCAATGATCTCTTCCATTCGGGCCTGAATAATGCTGGCCAGATTTTTCAGGCTGATCTCGCGTGGTTCGCGGCCGCGCAATCCTGGAATGGAAACGATCTCGTTGTCTTTTGCCTCTGTTGCCAGAGCCGAACCGAATTTCACCTTCAACAATTCAGCCTGATGCTTGATGATGGTACAGCCTTCTTTGATGTCTTCGGTGATGATGTTGCCACCGAATGGGATCACTGCCGTGTGGCGGATGATCTTGTCTTGGAAGATGGCGATGTCTGTTGTTCCACCACCAATGTCAATCAATGCAACTCCTGCTTCTTTCTCTTCTTCACTAAGCACCGCAGCCGCTGAAGCAAGCGGTTCCAGAACCAGTTCGGTCACCGCAAGGCCTGCCTTGTACGCGCAACGGTGAATGTTCTTGGCAGCCGCTATTTGCCCCGTGATGATGTGGAAGTTGGCCTCCAATCGGATGCCGCTCATGCCAACAGGTTCTTTGATGCCCGGCTCATTATCTACGATGTAATCCTGCGGCAACACATGAATGATCTCTTCGCCCGGTAGCATCTGCAATTTGTACATGTCGCGGATCAGGTTGCGCACATCTTCCTTGCTGATCTCCTCTTCCAGCGAATCCCGCATGTAGATACCGCGGTTCTGTAGCGATTTGATGTGCTGACCTGCAATGCCCACATTCACATACTTTATGTCGACACCGGTCTTGTTCTTGGCCTCTTCCACAGCCGTTTGAATGGCCTGTACGGTCTGATCGATGTTGGCCACCACACCACGGCTTACGCCCAGCGATTCGGATTTTCCGATACCCAGTATCTCGATCTTGCCGTTCGCATCACGCTTACCAACGATGCATGCGATCTTGGTGGTTCCGATATCTAGTCCTACTACGATGTCTGAATTTTCCATTTTAACTGTTCTTTTTGGTGCAGATGACCTGGTCTTTGTATTTGAGGTTGATGTGGGAGTATTGGTCCCATCCGGTTTTGTTCAATCCTTTGTGGTAGAAAAGCAGCAGTTTCTTGAACTTCTGCTCCATCTTATCGGTGTGGCCGAGAAGAATGTGGTGGTCGCCAACGGTTGGAATCATTGTCAATTCGCCATTGGGTTCTACTATGATCTGCTGTATCTGCGCTCGCCAGAATTCGTCATTGCGAATGAACGTGGCGAGTTCAAACAATTCGTCCAAGCACGATATCTGTTTGAGGCTGTCGTTCATACTGGCCACATTATGGCGTTGCATAATGTATTGCCGGTCAGTGATGAAGCCGCTGGCCACTGGCACACGGGCGGTGTAATTGTCGGTGGTGGGCATAACGTTGCCTTCCCTGTCCAAATAGAATGTTTCGCCTTGCGAATTGAAGATGCGCAACACGGGGTCGCGCTGAAACACCTTGACTGCGAATATGCCGCCATGTTTGGTGAAAACTTCGGCCCTTCGTACCGATGGGTCGGCTGCTATGTGGCGTTCATAGACCGCAATGGGTATGGAACTGATGGGTTTTCCAATGAGGCTATCGCCTTTGCTCCAGATCATTTCCAGCACATCGTCCTTGGTAACGAAGAAGTTGCCATTGCTGTGATCTACCTGAATGCTGAGTTTGGAGCAGGGCAATTTGTCCGACTCCCGTGTGCTGAATGCCAGCGACACGAACAGCCCGATAACGGCTATCAATATGAGCGTTATGTTCAGTATCCGCTTGATCATGACGCCAATTTCTTTTTGATGGGTGTTACCAACTGATCGATATCTCCGGCTCCCAAGGTGAGCAGCACATCTATATCGGTGGCATAAAGGGCATCTACGGCTCTTTGCTTGCTTACCAATTCCTTGGCTGGAATGGATATCAATTCAAGTAATGCGGAAGAAGTAACCCCTGGAATTGGTTCTTCTCTGGCCGGATAGATCTCCAAAAGTGTCACTTCATCCAATTGCGAGAGGCTGCTGGCGAATTCGTTCATGTGATCCTGTGTCCGGCTGAAAAGATGCGGTTGAAAGATCCCTTTCACTTTTCGGCCGGGAAACAACTCGCGCACCGAACCGATGCATGCCGATAATTCGGTCGGGTGATGTGCGTAATCATCAATGTAAACCAGCTTATCGGTGTTGATGTGAACTTCAAATCTGCGCTTTACACCTTTATAGGTGGCCAATCCATGGCGGATCTCTTGTTCGGTCAGGCCTAACTGGTCGACCGCGGCAAAGGCAGCAACAGCGTTTTCCACGTTGTGAAGCCCGGGCATTCCGAAGCTGATGTTGCGGTAAGTGGCCGATGGCGAATGAAGATTGAAACGGTAGGTGCCGGCAACTATCGAAAGATCGGAAACGTGATAATCAGTAGCCTCAGACAGCGAATAGGTGAGAGTCCTTCTACTTGAATCAGCAAAGGGCAATCCGAATCGGTATATCAGCACGCCATTGTCTGTGATGCGTTCTGTGAATTCCACAAATGAGCGGAGCATTTCCTCAGGAGTTCCATAAATGTCGAGGTGATCAGCATCCACAGATGTTACAATGGCGATTTCAGGCGAAAGGGTCAAGAATGAACGGTCGAACTCATCGGCCTCTACCACCATGAGTTCGCTGCTTGGCGAAGTCAGCAGATTGGTGTTGTAGTTTGAGCTGATCCCGCCCAGAAAAGCATTGCAATCTTGCGAAGAACAGCGCAGTAAGTGGGCCGCAATGGAACTGGTGGTCGTTTTGCCGTGGGTGCCGGCTACAGCAAGGGTGCGGTAAGCTCTTGACAGCTCTCCTAGAACTTCCGAACGCTTCAATACCTGAAATCCGTTTTCGCGGAAGAAACAAAGTTCCGAGTGGTTTTTTGGAACTGCAGGTGTGTAGATGACCAAGGTGTTCTGGGCATTGCCAAATCCCTTTGGGATCAGATTGAGGTCGTCCGTATAATGAATCCTTATGCCTGAGGCTTCCAGTTCTTTGGTCAGTTCGGTAGAGACACGGTCGTAGCCGGCAACAAGTTTTCCTTGCTGCGCAAAATAGCGGGCCAACGCGCTCATGCCGATCCCTCCGATCCCGAGCAGATAAACAGCTTGTATGTGGTTCAACCCTTTCATGCTTCGGAGGCAATTCTGAGAATTTCACGGGCTATCTGCTCATCGGCATTCGGGAGTGCCAACTTCTTAATGTTGGTACTCAGCTTTTCGCAAGCAGCCGAGTCATTCAATAAGCGAAGCGCTTCTTGGCAGGCGGCTTCTCCAGCTTTATTGTCTGGAACCAGAATGGCGGCATCGTTATCTACCAACGCCTGTGCATTTTTAGTCTGATGATCTTCTGCCGCAAACGGGAACGGAACCAACACCGATGGTTTTCCTACAATGCACAGTTCAGAAATGGAACTCGCACCAGCACGCGACAATACCACATCGGCCACAGCGTAGGCTTGATCCATCGTGTAGATGAAATCCGACACGAAGAAGTTGGTAGCATTGGCATCTGCCACGGCTTTTTTCGCTTCGTCAATGAAGAGTTTGCCTGTTTGCCACACCACTTGCACATCGGCAGCTTTAAAATCTTCGATGTGTGACTTTACGGCCAGATTGATGGAACGCGCGCCCAAGCTTCCACCGATCACGAGCAGCGTTTTCTTGCTTGGGTCGAGTTTGAAGGTCTTTTGTCCTTCCTCACGTTTTCCTTCCAAATTCAGAATGTCCTGACGCACCGGATTACCTGTTCGGATGAGACTTTTTGCAGGGAAGAACTTGTCCATACCATCGTAGGCCACGCAAACTTTCTTGGCCTTTTTGCCTAAAATTTTGTTGGTGATTCCTGCGTAGGAATTCTGTTCTTGGATAACGGTGGGTATGCCTTTGGTGCTTGCCGCATACATAACAGGCCCCGAAGCAAAACCACCTACGCCTACTACCACATTCGGCTTGAATTCCTTGATGATCTTCAAGGCCTTCAGCAGGCTACCGATCAACTTGATCGGAAATGCTAGATTTTTGAGCATGTTGCTCCGATTGATGCCGGCAATGTTGAGCCCAACAATCCTATACCCGGCAGCAGGAACCTTTTCCATTTCCATCTTGCCCAATGCACCCACGAACAGAATTTCCACATCTGATCGGAGCTTCTTCAACGCGTTGGCAATAGCAATGGCAGGGAAGATGTGTCCACCCGTTCCACCACCTGATATGATTATCCGAACCTTAGACATGTGCCAATTCATTTTCAGGTTCTTTCACGGCTCGGCTAACGCTGAGTATCATTCCAATGGCAATGGAAGTGAACCAAATGGAGGTTCCTCCCATGCTGATAAGTGGCAGTGGCTGGCCCGTAACTGGGAACAGATTTACGGCAACAGCCATGTTGATGAGCGCCTGGAAAACAAGCGCAAAGCATACACCGAACGCCAGTAGGGTTCCGAATGTGCTGGTGCCTTTGTGCGCTATTCTCAGTCCGCGGAACAGAAGGATGAGGTACAGGAACAGGATGGCCATTCCACCAATGATCCCCCATTCTTCCAGAATAATGGCAAAGATGAAATCGGAATACGGGTGCGGTATGAAGTTTCGCTGAGAGCTATTTCCGGGACCCACACCGGCAATACCGCCATTGGCAATGGCAATTTTAGCTTGTTCGGTCTGGTAATTGGCATCGGCCCGTTCTGGTGTTTCCTCATTGGAAGTATAGGTTTCCAATCGCGCTTTCCACGTTCCGAAGCGGGGTAGAACTTTTTCTACCGGCACCGCGAACGATAGCAGAATGACGAAGGTTCCGGCCAAGGTTATTGCTGCAACAAGGCCGGCCAAGTATTTGAATCGTACCCGACCGATATAAAGGATGATGAGCGATGAGACGAACAGTACGGCCGAAGTAGAGAAATTGGCAGGCAGAATGAGCGCGCAGACCAGCAAAACAGGCCAAATGATGTGAAGGAATCCCTCCTTGAAATCGTCCATATTCTCCTGACGCTTAGAGAGAACCCGTGCCAAGTAGGCGATCAGGGCCACTTTGCCAAGGTCGGAGGTTTGGAATGACAGGTTGATGATAGGCAATGTCAACCATCGGCTGGCCTCGTTGCGAGACGTTCCAGCAATGAGCGTAACGGCCAAAAGCGGAATCGAGATCCAAATGAGAATCTGAGCAATGCGCGAGAAATACTGATAAGGTACTTTATGAATGGCGTACATCATTCCCCAGCCAAGCAATATGATGGAGAAATGTTTAAGCAGATAGTATTCGGTATTGCCGCCTTGGTAACGGTATGCAAGCGTACCAGTAGAACTATAAACTGCCATTGCAGAAACAAGGGAAAGGAGAAACACCACGGCCCAAATGACCATGTCTCCTTCCAGATATTTCCGCAACAGTGAATTCATTTTAATGAGTAATTAGGAATGATGAATTAGGAATTGGTTTCTGATTCGGTTCCTTTCTTGTAAATGGTTTTGGTTATTGCTGATAGTATTTTCAAATTTTCCTCGCAATCCAGAAGCATGGATTCGGCCTGTTTCTCGGTCAGGTAATCCGTTGCTTTCATCAAGCGAAGCCAGTATCTGGTTTCCCGAGGTTCTTTGTAAGGTGTGTTCATCTTGGTTCCGAAGTCTTTTCGCGTCTGTCCTCCAATTGCTTCCTCCACATTTGCACCTATCGAAGTGCCGCTTCTTAATAGTTGTTTTGATAGCACAAATTCCTTCTTCTCTTCGGTAAGATGACGATAGAGGTTCACCACCCGAACTGCAAATTCGAAGCTCTTATCTTGGATGATGTTCTCTTCTTTTCCCATCTCAATTACTAATTCCTCATTTCTAATTTCTAATTACCGTTTGCTTTCGATGAAAGATTTTACCGCTTTCGTAAAGTGATTGCCACGATCCTCGTAGCTATCAAAAAGGTCGTGGCTAGAGCATGCTGGCGAAAGAATGATCTTATCTCCAGGCTGAGCCAAAGTGGCAGCGGCTTTAACAGCCTCATCGGCAGTGCTGGCTCCCACGATCACATCGGCAAAACCAAGGAAGGTTTTGAAAACTCGACTGTTCTCGCGACCAAGACAAACAATGGCCCTTACCTTGTCACCGACCAGCTCTTTCAGCATACCGTAATCCTGCCCGTCCTGAAGTCCGCCCACGATCCAAACGGCTGTTCCCTGCAACCTCTCCAGAGAATACCAGGTCAGATCCACGTTGGTGGCCTTACTGTCGTTAATGAATTCAATATCGTTCCATTTGCCGACCACCTCTTGTCTGTGTCGGGTGCTCTGCACATCCGAAACGCTTTCCTCAATGATCTGCTTCCTCAACTCAAGCAGACTATTGAACATTTCCTGATCGGTAGAAACTATCGGCTTATTCCAGGTTTTATCTTTCATAGATGTAGGTTTTGGTCAGATTTATAGAGCGCGGACAGCTGTCTTGAATTTTCTTCCACGGTCTTCGTAATTCTCAAACAGGTCGAAGCTGGCGCAAGCGGGTGAAAGCAACACGGCATCGCCTTTTTTGCCTAGATAGTAGCTGGCCTTTACTGCTTCTTCAGCCGATTGGGTGTCAACAATGGTCTCAACGATTCCTTCAAAAGCTTTATGGATTTTCTCGTTGTCGGTTCCAAGGCAGATAATGGCTTTCACCTTATCGCGCACAAGAGATTCCACCATTGTGTAATCATTGCCTTTATCAACACCGCCCACGATCCAGATCACTGGCTGGTTCATACACTCAAGTGCATACCAGGTGGAGTTGATGTTGGTGGCTTTGCTGTCGTTGATGAACTCGATCCCCTGAACCTTGCCAACGGATTCGAGTCGGTGTTCAACAGCGCTGAAATCGCTCAGACTTTCTCGGACAGTTTCTTTGCGAAGCTCCAAGAGGCGACCAACAATTCCCGCGGCCATTGAGTTGTAGGAATTGTGTTTGCCCTGTAGTGCAAGTTCGTGAATGGACATGTTTAGGTTTGAGTTATTGAGGTTTATGTTGAGATTTTCGTTTTCGATGTAGGCACCTTCTGCCACCGTTCCGCTCAGTGTGAAAGGGTAGCGCTTGGCAAGCATGGTTTCGGTCAGTGCTGCTGTGATGTTCGCATCCTCGTTCCAGTAGATGAATGCATCTTGCTCGGTCTGATTCTGCGTAATCCGCATTTTGGAGGCGATGTAGTTCTCCATGCTTGCGTATCGGTCTAAATGATCCGGTGTGATGTTGAGAAGTACCGCTATGTTGATGCGGCTATCGAACATGCCATCCAGTTGGAAACTGCTCAGTTCGAGCACCAGGTAGTCGAATTCCGTGTCGGCCACTTGCCACGCCAAGCTCTTGCCCACGTTGCCTGCCAACCCAGCATTGAGTCCGCCTTTGGTAAGCATGTGGTGCGTAAGCAGGGTAGTGGTCGTTTTACCGTTGGTGCCCGTAATGCCAATGGTTTTGGCATTCGTGTATTTGAGACCGAATTCAATTTCAGACACCACAGGAATTCCCTTGCTATGCAATGCTTGAATCAGTGGCGCAGAATCTGGAATCCCTGGGCTTTTCACCACCATATCGGCATTCAGGATCTTACCTTCCGTATGCTTGCCTTGTTCGAATTCAATACCCCAATCAGACAGATGCTGGGCGTAATTCTCCTTCAGACTGCTCTTATCAGACAGGAAAACATCGAAGCCCTTTTTCATGCCCAGATACGCTGCGCCAGCACCGCTTTCGCCACCACCTAATATGACAAGTCGTTCTGCCACTATCTGAGTTTGAGGGTTACGATTGTGAGCACGGCCAGCATAATGCCTACGATCCAGAAGCGACCCACGATCTTGGCTTCGTGCATGCCTTTTTTCTGGAAGTGATGGTGAAGTGGCGACATAAGGAAGATCCTTCTGCCTTCTCCGAACTTCTTACGGGTGTATTTGAAGTAGCTTACTTGAAGCACTACCGAGAAATTCTCGATCAGGAAAATGCCGCAGAGGATCGGTATCAGGAGTTCTTTGCGGATCGCCAATGCGAACACGGCAATGATGCCACCTAGGGCCAAGCTTCCCGTGTCGCCCATGAAAACTTGAGCCGGATATTGATTGTACCACAGGAAGCCGACACATGCACCCACAAACGCGGCAATGAATATTACCAGTTCGCCCGACCCGGGTATGTACATGATATTGAGGTAATCAGCAAAAATGATGTTGCCTGAAACCCAAGCAAATGCTGCTAGCGTTACTCCCACAATGGCCGAAGTTCCCGTGGCCAAACCATCCAGACCGTCTGTTAAGTTGGCACCGTTAGAAACTGCCGTTACAATGAAAATGACAATCGGGATGAAGATCAACCAGCTCCATTTTTCTGCCTTTTCGCCTAGGAAGAAGAGTAAGGAGCTGTAGTTGAATTCGTTGTCCTTAACAAACGGGATAGTGGTTACCAGCGAATGTTCGGCCTCTGCATAAACAGGAGTCGTCTCCACCTTTACCACTTGACCGTCTACGACCGTTTCGATGGATTTCCCTCCACGCTCCAGTCGATCTTTCACAGCCACATCATCAGAGAAATAAAGGGTACATGCCACAATGGTTCCGATACCGATCTGCCCCATGATCTTGAAGCGACCGGCAAGACCTTCTTTGTCCTTCTTGAATACCTTGATATAATCGTCTATGAACCCAATGGCACCCAACCAGATGGTGGATACGATCATCAAGATGACGTAGACATTATGGAGCTGTGCGAAAAGCAACGTGGGAATCAGAATTGAGGAGAGGATAATGATGCCGCCCATGGTCGGTGTCCCCTGTTTTTGTATCTGTCCAGCCAGATCGAGGTCGCGAACAATCTCGCCCACTTGCTTCAGCTGAAGGAATTCGATCACCTTCTTGCCGATCAACATGGATATGATGAGCGAGGTGATGATGCTGGCCGCTGCTCGGAACGAGATGTATTGGAACACCCCAGCTCCAGGCAGGTCATAGTGTGATTCAAGGAAATCGAACAGATAGTACAGCATCAGCAGATCTGTTTAAGGTTGGTTGTGAGTACTTCCATATCGTCAAAGTCGTGCTTCACTCCTTTGATCTCCTGGTATTTTTCATGTCCTTTTCCGGCCAATAGAATGATGTCGCCCGGGCTCACCATCATGCATGCGGTGCGGATAGCTTCTGCTCGGTCCACAATGCTCACGGCTTTTCGTATCAACACAGGGTCGAGTCCGGTTTTCATATCATCAATGATGGTCTGTGGATCTTCGCTTCGAGGGTTGTCAGAGGTCAGTATGACCTTGTCGCTTCCTTCTGCTGCGATTCGCGCCATTTCAGGTCGTTTGGTCTTGTCTCTGTCGCCCCCACAGCCGACAACGGTTATCAGTTTTTCGTTCCCGGTACGCAGTTCCTGAATAGTTGACAGCACATTATCCAGCGCATCGGGCGTGTGGGCATAATCCACAATTCCGAGAATGTTGTTCTCGGTTTTGATGAACTGAAAGCGGCCGTCAGGTGATTGCAGATTACTGAGTGTGGTCAGGATCTGAAGTTTTTCTTCCTTCAGTTCGAGTGCTGCTCCGTAAACACTCAGAATATTGTAAGCATTGAACGAACCAATGAGTCTGGTGATCACTTCCTGTCCGTCAATGTTCAGAATGAGTCCGGTAAGGTTGTTCTCTAGGATCTTGGCCTTTCGGTCCGCCATTGACTTCAGTCCGTAGGTGACAACCTTTGCCTTGGTGTTCTGCACCATTACCTCACCGTTCTTATCATCAACATTCACCAATGCGAATGCTTTGGACGAAAGCCCATCAAACAGCATCTTTTTGGCTTTGATGTAATTGCTGAAAGTCTTGTGATAATCGAGATGATCGTGAGTGATATTGGTGAAAATGGCACCAGCGAATTCAATCCCTGCAACACGATGCTGATCCAATGCATGCGAACTCACTTCCATAAAAGCATATTCACAACCCGCTTCCACCATTTCTGCCAAAAGCCTGTTCAGGTTGATCGGGTCGGGCGTGGTGTGAGTTGCAACCACCACGTTGCCGTTGATCAGATTTCTTACTGTTGAAATGAGCCCGACCTTGTAGCCAAGGGCTCTGAAAAGCCCATAGAGTAGGGTTGTTGTGGTGGTTTTACCGTTGGTGCCCGTAACGCCAACCAACTTCATATTGCGCGATGGATTGTCGTAAAAGTTGGATGATATGACACCAGCTGCAAAGCGGCTGTTCTTAACCTGTATGTAGTTGACATCCTTGACCAGACTCTTGGGAAGCACCTCGCAGATAATGGCCAAGGAACCTTGCTCAATGGCTTTCGAGATGTAGTCGTGGCCATCCATGGCCGTGCCTTTTACAGCAATGAAAAGCGAGAATTTTTTGGCCTGACGGGAATCGGTACAAATGTTTTCAATGGCCACGTTGGTGGATCCGATCACCTCTTCAATTCCTGCTTTGTACAGTATGTCTTTCAGCAATTTCATGATAGTCGGATAATGATTTCGCGGCCTTCCAAGGCTCTTGTTCCAGGTATGATGGATTGTTGACGGACCACGCCAGAACCTATCATCTTCACCTTTAATCCGTGATTTTCAAGGAGGAATAACGCATCCATTGCTCCCATTCCGACCACGCGTGGCACAAGCGTTTCAATCACATCTCTGGCTCGCAGTTCAATGGTGTCGCCCAATTGTGCCGCCTCTGCCCATTGTGCGTCCGGGTCTTTGACCGCTGCCTGTATTCCAAGTTCATGAAGGGCTTTGGTCAATCCATTTTTATCTGTGGCTTTGGCAAATGGCAACAAGTGTTTGCCCATGGCGGTGTCAGTTTCCACCTCTTCCAGCATTTTAACCTGTGTGGAGTAGACCTTATCTGATATCTCTTTGAAAATGGGTCCTGCCACCAGATTACCGTAATAGACCGAGCTTGTTGGAGAATCAACTACTACTATACAGGTGTATCGCGGTTTATCTGCTGGGAAATAGCCAACAAACGATGCCTGGTAGCTTTTTTCGCGGTGATAGCTACCACCTTTGGCTATTTGCGCAGTGCCCGTTTTGCCCGCTATCTTATAATTGGCGTGTTTTAGGTTGCTGGCAGTTCCGTGTTCAACTACACCTTCCATCAGAGTTTTCACTTTCCGGATCGTCTCCATCGAACACATCTTATCGTTCAGTATGGTTGTGGGGAATTCGCGTTCGATCTTGCCGTGCTTTTTAATGGCGTTCACCATTTTCGGCTTGACCATCACACCATCGTTGGCAATGGCGTTATAAAAGGCCAGTATCTGAAGAGGAGTTTGAAGCACTTCGTATCCAATGCTCATCCAAGGCAATGAAATTCCAGACCACGAAGGGTCTTTTGGAGAAGGGATGGAAGGCAATCCCTCGCCCTTTATCTCAAGTCCTAAGGGCTTGTCCAATCCCATTTTCTTCAATCTGTCAACCATCTTCTCAGGCTTATCGCGGTAGTACTGGTTCACCAGTTTTGAAATACCAACGTTGGAAGAGATCTCGAATGCTTTGGCTACTGTTATCTTATCATAAAGACCCGTTTTTGAGTCCTTCATGGTGGCGTTGTAGTACTTCTTCACGCCACCTTCAATATCAACGCTATCAGTTATGTCCACGAATCCGTCTTCCAATAGGCAGATCAAACTTGCCAACTTGAATGTGGAACCAGGTTCAGTGGTCGACCCAATGGCGTAATTGTATGTTTCAGCGTAGCCGCCTTCTTCTTGTTGAGTGAGGTTGGCAATGGCCTTTATCTCGCCTGTTTTCACTTCCATAAGAATGGCGCAACCATGGTGCGCCCGGTGCTTTTCAAGTTGGGTGAGCAGTGCGTGCTCGGCCACGTCCTGAATGTTGATGTCGATGCTGGTGATGAGATCCGACCCATCTTCGGGCTCTATCTCGTTCACATCGTTCAAGGGTTTCCAATTTCCGCCTGCTATCTTCTGCATCAGGCGTTTGCCTCCAACTCCGGCCAATTCTTCGGAATAAGCGCCTTCAAGACCCACGCTGAAACCAGGACGGTCGTATCCGATTGTACGAGCTGCCAAATGCTTGAACGGCATGGCGCGCTTGTTCTTCTGGTGGTAGATCAACCCACCCTTGTATTTTCCAAGATTGAAAATCTCGAACGAGCGTATTTTTTTGAGATCAGCATGTTCCACGTTCCTTTTTATCAGGTGGTATTGGCTACCGTTCAATCTGGCCTGCGTCAGTTCGCGCTTGTAGGTAGAAGCCGATTTGTCTTGGAAAAGATTGGCCAATTGCCTGGAAAGCTGGTCGATGTGGTCGTTGAAGTATTCGTCTGACAGAGAAGGAATGTTCGCATCCCAACGGATCTCATAAATAGGCTTGGACGTTGCTAGAAGACTTCCGTCACATGCAAAAATGTTGCCTCGTGCTGCCTCTATTTCTCTGAATCGTGTGGTCTGGGTTTCGGCCTTTGCTTTCCACTTCTCGCCCTCTATGAATTGGATCTGAGCAACGCGCCCTACGATTGCAAACGCAAATAGGCACATCAGGCCATAGGCCAGATATACTCGATTCTTTATTTGCTTATCATGGTTCATTGCTCGATCTGCTCTTCAGGCTTGATTACAATTTTTTTGGGCGGAACAACACTTTCGTAAATACCCATGGATTCTACTGCTTTGGCCACTTCGCTCTGTTTGCTGGCGAACATGAGTTCGGATCGAGTAGAAATGAATTCAGAACGTAGCTCCTTCAGTTCGCGGTTAAGCGTTTCGGCCTGTATCACACTCTTTTCTGCGAAATGACTGTTGCCGATATAGAAGATCCCAATACCGAACAGGAATAGCAGATATGGAATGTTATTCACCATGTTGTCTCTGGTGAGAAAACTGCCGTCCAACACGCCCATAATCCGCTTGGCGATGTTCTCTTGTTTGACCATATTTTCCTGTTCAGAGCTCATGCTATGCGTTCGGCAATTCTCAATTTGGCACTTCGTGCGCGTGGGTTTCTTTCTATTTCTTCATCGTTTGGCACATCGGGGCGTTTGGTCACGGCATAGAATGGCACCAAGGGTTTGCCATAGAAATCTTTTTCGATCTTGCCTTCCGTGTTGCCGCTCTTTATCAGGTTCTTCACTAACCGGTCCTCTAACGAGTGATAGGAGATGACCACCAACCGACCTCCTTCGGCCAAAACGTTGGGCATTTGGGAGAGCATTTCTTTCAGGGCATTTATTTCGTCATTCACCTCAATGCGAATGGCCTGAAAAACTCTGGATAGGTAGCTGTTCTCCTTGCCACGCTGCGCGAAAGGCAGGCATATCTGTTTGAACTGTTCAATGGTCTCTATCGCTTCTCCACTTCTTGCCACCTCTATTGCCTTGGATAGTTTCCAAGCCTCTTTCAGGTCTGCGTTTTCCCTGAAGATCCTTGACAGCTCTTCAACGGAATATTGGTTGATCACCCTACCTGCGGTAAGCTCAATTCCATCAGACATTCTCATATCCAATGGGCCGTCAGACCGTGTGCTGAAACCTCTTGTCGGTTCGTCTATCTGAAAGGACGAGATGCCCAGGTCGGCTAGAATTCCGTTCACGGGCAATGCCCCATAATACTTCAGGAAGTTGCGCACATACCTGAAGTTGTGTGGAATGAACGTTAAACGGCTGTCCTCTGTGAGGTTCATCTGTGCATCTTTATCCTGATCGAAAGCGAACAGATGTCCGCCCTCCAGTTGCTTTAAAATCTCTCGCGAATGCCCACCTCCTCCGAAGGTCAGGTCCACGTAAATCCCATTGGGATCGATCTTTAAGCCGCTAATGCACTCCTGTAACAGAACGGGGTCATGGTAACTCATCAGCCCCTTTATTTAGGCTGCCCATGACTTCTTCAGCCAGTGTGGCAATATCTGTTTCAGGATTGCTAAGCTTCTCTTCGTAAGACGCCTTGTCCCATATTTCCACATAGGTACCGGCACTCGAGAGAACGATGTCCTTGCTTATCTCACTGAATCCCATCAGATCTTTTGGAATCAGCAATCGGCCCGTAACATCAAGCTCAACGATCTTAACCCCAGCAGTGAACAACCGGATGAATTCCACATTCTTTCGCACAAACCTGTTAAGTCTGTTCACGATAGACATTTTGGCATCCCACTCCGTCATTGGATACAATTCAATGCACTTATCGAACATGCTTCGCTTTAACACGAAGTTGTTCTGAAGCTCAGACAACAACTGCTTCTTCAATGCTGTAGGAAGCATGAGTCGGCCCTTGGTGTCCACCTTGCATTCGTATGTACCAATGATGTTGGTCACTTACACTTGGATTTATCAGGTAAAGTAATGGAATCTCTACCACTATTTACCACAGTTTACCACAACTGTTGAAAACTTTATAGTTTGAAATTACACAAAGGTTTCAAATCGCAACATTTTATGTTCAATTAAGAACAATTGTTTGGTGGTAAAAAGTGGAAGTTGTGTTAATAAAGATGGTGGTTTTGGATTGATTAAATCGAACTTTGCTCCCTTCATTTTTGGTTAATTTTGACCAACTGGGACAGAAAGTGGTAAAAGAAGAATCGGGGCATAGATTTATTGAGCAAGGGGAGGGTCCCGTGCTGCTGGTGCTTCACGGGCTGTTCGGAGCGTTGAGTAACTTCAAGGATGTCCTGAATGAATTCTCTTCGGATTATAAGGTGGTAATTCCGATCATGCCGATCTATGAACTACCGTTACTGAGGACCAATGTCAAAGAATTGGCGGCCTACATTCACAAGTTTGTCATCTTTAAAGGATACACTGAACTCTCCTTGTTGGGTAATTCGTTGGGTGGTCATGTTTCGTTGGTGTACACCGTTGCTCATCCTGAGGTGGTAAAAGCTCTTGTGTTGACCGGTAGCTCAGGATTATATGAGAACGCCTTCGGAGGTTCGTTTCCACGAAGAGAAGACAAGGAATACATCAGAAAGAAGGTTGAGACCACGTTTTACGACCCTAAGAATGCAACGGAAGAGCTAGTGGAAGAGGTGTTTGGAATCATCAATGACAGGAATAGGTTGATCAGGGTGCTTGCCATTGCCAAATCGGCCATTCGTCACAATATGAAAGAAGATCTGCCGAGTATTGAAGTTCCAGTATGTCTTATCTGGGGCAAGAACGATGGGGTAACACCACCCCAAGTTGCTGAAGAGTTTCATTCATTGCTGCCCAATTCCGAACTATTCTGGATAGATAAGTGCGGTCATGCCCCAATGATGGAGCATCCGGAGGAATTCAACCGGATACTTGCGCCTTGGCTTAAAAGGATTGTCTTTACAAACTGAAAATGATGGTCAATGATGTCCAGTTTGTGATGAGCAACACAGATGTTGCCAAGTGTCCGATTGCAGATAAGCCAGAGTACGCCTTCATTGGGCGCTCTAACGTTGGTAAATCGTCACTGATCAATATGCTGATGAACAGGAAGAATCTGGCAAAGACCAGTTCTACTCCCGGAAAAACACAGCTGATCAATCATTTCATGGTAGACCAGAATTGGTATCTGGTAGATCTGCCCGGTTATGGTTATGCGAAGGTGCCAAAAGCCCAGAAACAGAAGTTCGAGCGGATGATTTCCAACTACATTCTTCAGCGCAGTAATCTGGTGAGTGTGTTTGTACTCGTTGACGTCCGACACGCTCCTCAACTGATAGATCTTGAGTTCATGGAATGGCTTGGAATGTCGAATATTCCATTTGCCATGGTGTTCACCAAATTGGATAAACTGAAACGAAGTGAGGTGGATTCTAAACTCAAGAAGTATTGCGAAAAGATGTTTGAGACCTGGGATGAGCTGCCAGTTCAATTTCTGACGTCTGCCGAGAACACGGCCGGACGCGATGAATTACTTGGTTATATAGATTCGCTGAACAAAGATCTCGGAACCAAATTCAAGGCATAAAAAAAGGCTCCCTCGGGAGCCTTTTATCATTTATCCTTTATCGGATCAGCTGAAGCCAACCGGTTTCCTTGTAATTGAAGTTGTCCAACTCGTTATTGATAGGATTCCCACTGGTCATTTCTGCTTTCGAAATGACATAGAAGTAGGTTCCTGCTGACGCTTGGACACCGGATGCTGTTGTTCCATCCCATGATATCTGAGGGGAGACCGTTTCGAAAACCACGTTGCCCCATCTATTGTAGATCTCAATCTTGAAAGGACCAACTGCACTGGTTCGGATATCGAACACGTCATTCCATCCGTCATTGTCAGGTGTAAATACATTCGGAACGATCATTCCTTCTACTACATCAACAGGAATGACAAGTGTGTCCAAACATTCAAGACCACTTCTAACGATAAGCGTAATGTCGTAGGTTCCAATTTCATTGTAGGTGTGGTATGGCATCGAGTCGTTGCTAGTGGTTCCATCACCGAAATCCCAATTCCACTCGCTCGTCAACAGGCTGGAATCAACCATGCCAAGAATGTCATAGACGAAAATGCCTCCAGGCAAGGTTTCGTCAGTACTGATGGAGAAGTTTGCCACAGGTAGAGGCCAGATCTCAACCGTGAAGTTTCTTGTAAGACCAGTACAACCACCATTAATGTTGTTAGGAACCGTTTCAATAACCTGCAAATTGCCAAAAACAGCCGCAAGGCTATCGTTGTCCCATATCACAGTAACGGAATAGTCGGTTTGGTCGATGATGGTACCACCTGTTACTTGAAAGACGTAATCAGAACCATTTTCAGGGACGCTGTAAGTTGTAGCTACACTGGCACACAATGCAGAGTCGCCCTGAACCGGTGGCTCAGATGGTACATTGAATCCCATGATGTACGCGTCTTCAGGATAGGTCTGGTAATCATCCCAATCATAACGGACTACCTGATAGAAATTAGGGAAGGTTGCAGCAGCAGTATTTCCCATATTTTCCCACTCGTTGTTGGCTACGCTCCAGTTGGCAATGGTGTTGTAATTCTCATCACCCTCCCAGAAATTGGCGTAAAGACCAATATCGGCAGTGGCAACACCACCACTTCTTTTGTTGATGCGGTGATACCACCAAGGATTTACATAGCAAATGGTGGTATCGGTATTAAGCACTGGCAAACTATTGATGGTAGCATTTCTATTAATGAACCGAACATGGAATGTATCAACGGCAGCAGTGAATGGTTCAATTGTTACCGGACGGTAGCGTTCAAACTGGTTAGGGGAAATGTTCAGTCCAGAACCAACGGGGAAGTTGTAAACGGCAGCTTGGTTGACAACCCGTGCCATATTGCCATTTTCCAAGCTTGAAACGTAACCACAAGTGTCGCATCCTGAATCCCGCTGAACTGCACCTGTTGATGGATTGAAAACCCAAAGGGTGTCAAAATCAGTTGCCCATTCTCCAATATTCAACTTCAAAGTTCCGTTCACTCCGATCTCGGCATTCACCCCTGCCTGAATCCTTCGAATATCTCCGATCAGATCGACATCATGGAAACGGGTAACAGATGTTCCCTGAATAGAGTCAGTGGTCATGAACTTCACTTTTCCTTCACCAGCATTGTAAATGCCGTTGTTCTCCCAATCGCCATAGATCTCAAAAAGACCATCATTCGGTTCAATATTCAATGGGAATACGTCAAATCCACCACTTTGACCATTGTTCACAAAGTCGCCTTTGATAATGAACTTACCAAGATTGACCATGATACTGTCATTATTGGTTACACCTCCGTCAACATACACGATGGCGGAATCGTTGGCGTCTCCGTTGATGTAGAACATGGCTCCGTTATTGAACAGCAACGGATCTGGTTCAGCCTGAGCTAGAACAGCTCCGGTGGCTCCAAGAAAAGTAAGCAGGGTTAGGAAAAATCCTTTGATCGGGGTTGAGGTTATCATCAGATACGTAGTATTTGGTCGATACGATTTTCTGTAAGCACACAAATATATGCGTGCAAGGGCAATTGTTCAAATTTAACTGAAGCCCTTGGCGTGCTCAAAAACAGAAGAAATTTCGAAAGTCACTGATCAAGTGAACATTTCGCGCGCAAAATGTTGTCCGAAGTCGCGCATATCTGCTGCCATCTTGTCTTCGTTTGTAGCCCTTTGCAGCGTGTCTGCCATGGAAATAATGGTCTGATGGAAGAATCGCTTCATCTCGTCTACGCGCATTTCTTTGGTCCAGAGGTCCATGCGCAGTGTTTCTTCAGAATCGGTATCGTAAACCGATATCATGATGGCCTTGCTATCCAACTGTTTGTCCATGCCGGCATCGGTTGCCAACCAGTTTATTTTCTCGGGAATCTGATTCTCATCCAGTGTTACACTGAATTTTATCTCTGAGGTCTTGCTCATTTCATAATTTGGGTTTGTATTTGGATCTTGCCAGAATGTCCTGAGCATTCTGGTAAACCATCAGTTCCGAGATGCGTATCTGCGGATTATTCTTCATGTATGCGCGGACTATCTGCCAACCTACCCACTGTCCTAATCTACCTGGAGAATCTTTAGGGATTCCGGCAACAAACGGGGCTTGATTTATCCACTTATTGATGCTCATGTATTCGGTTGAATAAAGCAGTTCTTCATCTACAAGATGGGCCCAAACCCTCGGTTCGTATTCTGAACACCAATCCATTGCTTCTGGAGAAAAGCCGATCTTAACTGAATCATCCGTTTCGCGAAGTACCGCGTCCAAGACGTAAAGCAGTTTCCCTTCAAATATCATGTATTCGAGCAGATTTTCGCGTTGCGCATCCGTCTCGTACATGGACTGCAGCCATCCTTTCATTGCCTGTGGTACCACTTGGTCCGGTTTCAGATTGGCATACATGTATTTGGGAAGTCCAACCAACGGATAAACGGGGTAATCTGCTCCTAGGAACATGTCAAGGCCAATGGCCAAGGTGGAATTAGTTGCAACAATGGCGTAATTGAGCGCACTGATATTGAATACGACCTCTGGAATGGTGCTATCGGGAAAGTGGTGCTGATAGTAGGTGAAAGCATCGGTCAGTTCCAATTCTATTTGCGAGACATCTTCATATTCCGCTTGCACGTCTGTGTACAGGGTTTTCATGTTCTCGTCAGTAATGAACTGAGCCACCGCATATCCGAAGGATTCCGATTCAGGATTACCGATCCGAAGAACACCTTCAGAATAATCGGTCAGAAACTGACCGTATTTTGCCTTGAGTTCCGCGGTATTAGTTTGACCAGCAGCAGGATTGAGACTGAACAGGTCTTGGTCTAATCGCTTGAAAACCAATTCGGTATTGATGCCGCTGACATCCACATCCAACGGGTCGGAACCGCACCCAAAGAGTAGAAGAATGAGTAGCGAAACGACCGCGCTCTGCGTAATTCTCATGCCCGATTATTCGTGTAATTTTGCGAACGCAATTGAAGCGGTCGAAATTATGAAAAAGCTACTTCTCACGGTATTGATACTCGGTATTGGCGGACTTGCCTTGGCACAGGATCAGGCGGTTGGTCCAAAAACAAGGAAGAAGTTCAAGATCGGGTTCAATCTTTCGCCTTCGGTCAATTTCATGCAGCCCAATACAGATGGGGTCAAACTAGGTGCTGCGAAAATGAAATTCGGTTATGGAATGATGGCAGAATATGCCTTTACCAACAATTACGCGGTAGGATTCGGATTGGAACACATTATGGGAGGCTCATCTCTTGATTTTAGCAATACGGACGTGCGATACACGGTGAAAGATGACACCGCGCAATACAGATTGTTGAATCGCCTTTATCGATATGATTATGTGAACCTGCCGATAACGCTTAAACTCATGACCAATGAGATCGGCTATTTCACCTATTTCGGTCAGTTTGGCGTTGACGTTTCCATCTTGGCATCGGGCAAGGCCAAGGACGAGCGACAGTTGTTCAAGTCTATCGCGACTGACACCTTGGGAGTTGTGACCGAATCGTTTGAAGCTCCAACTACAGGTGATTTTCAAGGTCGCTACAATCAGAGCATGTTCATTAATGTGAAATTGAGGATCGGTGCTGGGTTTGAATGGAATTTCTCTGGCAACACATCCTTGGTGGTAAGCGTGTCGTACCACAATGGATTCATTGACCTGATGAAAGACCCTGACGATGATAAAGTGGCTAACGAGGAAGGCCTTTTCAAATATGATGAGAACAGGGCAAAAGTTCCTTTTGAGATGAGCGCCAACTTGCACCATGTGGCATTAAATGTTGGAATTCTCTTCTGATTGTAAGCACTACGAATACCTTTGCCGGAGCCTCAGAACTCCGGCTTTTTTGTACCATGCAGATTCGACTCTCACAGCTCAACTACCACATTGGGAATTTTGAGGACAACGTCCGAAAGATCAACCATGAAGTAGCAGGTGCGATTGCAGATGGGGTTGAGCTGATCGTATTCTCGGAGTTATCGGTGTGCGGTTATCCTCCACAGGATTTTCTGGAGTTTGAGGATTTTATTCGAAGATGCGAGGAATCGATCCAAGAAATTGCTGCCTGTTGTAAAGGAATTACGGCCATTGTTGGTGCTCCTTTGCGCAACACAGATGTGAGTGGGAAGGACCTTTACAACGCGGCTTTTGTGCTGCGCGATGGAGCGATTGTTCAGGTGGTGAAGAAGACGCTACTGCCCAACTACGATATTTTTGATGAGTACCGATATTTCGAGCCGAACCGCGATTTTGAGATCATTGAAGTAAATGGTGTTCGGGTTGCGCTAACGATCTGCGAAGATCTGTGGAATGTGGAAGACCCGCTTTACATCGTTAGTCCTATGGACGAGCTGATGAAGCACCAACCGCAGTTGATGGTGAACATTGCTGCTTCGCCATTCGATTTTTCGCATCGCGAAGACCGCATTCGAATATTGGAAAAGAATTGCAAGAAGTATGGATTGCCGGTGCTTTACACCAACCATGTGGGCGCGCAAACAGAGCTGATCTTCGATGGAGGTTCCATGGCCATGAATGCAGATGGTAAGTTGCTGCATGAGTTGAGTTATTTCAAGGAAGACATGGCTACTTTCAGGTTTGATGGCTCGCTGCTGAAGATCGGTGAATCTGTGATTGACGAACGAACAAAGATTGAACGCATTCATGATGCGATTGTGCTTGGAATCAAGGACTACTTCGGGAAATTGGGCTTTTCCAAAGCAGTTATCGGCCTTTCGGGAGGAATCGATTCTGCCGTGGTTCTATATCTAGCTGCCAAAGCGTTGGGTCCGGAAAACGTTCGTACGCTCCTAATGCCATCAGGATTTTCCTCTCAGCATTCAGTCGATGATGCCGTGGAACTTTCCGAAAATCTGGGAACTCAGTATGAGATCGTCTCAATAGAATACCTGTTTCAGGGTTTTAGGGAGGAGTTGAAACCCGTTTTCGGAGACCTGCCATTCAACTTGGCTGAGGAAAACCTTCAGGCACGAATACGTGGGGTTCTGCTCATGGCTGTGTCGAACAAGTTTGGCAACATTCTGCTCAATACATCCAATAAAAGCGAGTGCGCGGTTGGGTATTCCACCATTTATGGAGACATGAATGGAGGCCTTTCGGTGATTGCCGACCTCTACAAGACGGAAGTTTATGAGTTGGCCCATTGGATCAACAGAAATGGTGAGGTTATTCCGCAAAACATCATCACCAAAGCACCAAGTGCGGAATTGCGTCCCGATCAAAAGGACTCTGATTCATTGCCAGAATATGATGAGTTGGATGAGATTCTTTTGGAATATATCGAACACCGAAAGGGACCAGCGGAGATCATTGCAATGGGTCATGCGCCTGAACTTGTGAATAGGATTCTGCGTTTGGTGAATCTGAATGAGTACAAAAGATATCAGACGCCTCCGATACTAAGAGTGAGTAGAAAAGCGTTCGGCATGGGCCGAAGAGTACCAATTGTAGGAAAGTATCTTTGCTAAAACGAATTGATGATGAGAGGAACGATCGTATTGCTATTTGCCGTGTTAATGACCTTGGGTTGTGCTACCAAAGAAGAGCAGGCCCGAACCGATATTCTTGGAACATGGAGAATTGAATTCGTTTTTGAGAATGGTCAGGACATAACTGCCGCTTATACCAACACTCGCGTCAATTACCGGATTTCGTTCGATAATAATGGAGGATTCGAGGAGAACTATCAGGTGTTTGCCGGAGGCGATAACGTGACTCTTCTTGGGGCTTGGGATTTCTCTGACAAGGCCACCAAAATCACACTGAACGGTGGTGGTCAGGTTCGTGTTTACCAGGTAGATAAATTGGACGAAGACGAATTCAACGTAACCGACCTGAGTTCAAACAACGAACGCCAGATCGAGTTCGTTCCTAATTGATCGTCCAAGTACTCTTGCCACGAAGTAATGCGTTGAGGTCGCCCTCACCGAATTTTTCCTTGGCGCTTTCTACTTGATCCACCAGCTGGTCTTCGTAACACGCGCGCTGCTCGGTGTAAAACACCCCGAAAGGTCGAGGGAAGTTTCCTTCTAGCGTTGGGTCGCCATAGAAGCGTACCAAGATGTTTGCCTTGGCCCTATCCGTCTCATCATGTATCCAAAGGTCGCTTTCGTTTACAGAGTCCATGTTTACGACAACAGGCTTGAAACCATCCAACCTGATTCCGAATTCTCTGTTTGCCCCGAACACCAAGGGTTTTCCATGTTCAACAAATAAGGTCTGTTGGCCTTTGGTCTCCTTATCGGTCATGCCAAAGAAAGCACCATCGTTGAACACGTTGCAGTTCTGATAGATCTCTACCATGGAAGTTCCTTTGTGAGCATTGGCTCTGGAAAGAATTTCGCGCAGATGAATCGGGTCGCGATCCATTGTTCTAGCATAGAAGGTCGAATCGGCTCCCAAACACAGCGCGGCCGGATTGAAGGGGTGATCCAACGAACCCATCGGGGTCGATTTGGTTGTTTTCCCTTCTTCAGAAGTTGGCGAGTACTGTCCTTTGGTCAAACCGTAGATCTGATTGTTGAACAGCAACACGTTGATGTTGAAATTCCTCCTGAGTAAGTGAATGATGTGGTTGCCACCGATCGAAAGCGCATCGCCATCTCCCGTGATCATCCAAACGCTGAGCTCTGGATTCGTAGCTTTCAGTCCGCTTACCACAGCTGGGGCCCGACCGTGGATGCTGTGCATGCCATACGTATTCATGTAATACGGGAAACGGCTGCTGCAGCCAATGCCTGAGATGAAGACGACATCTTCACGTTTTACGCCAAGTTCGGGAATCACTTTCTGTACCTGTTTAAGAATGGAGTAATCTCCACAACCGGGGCACCATCTTACTTCCTGATCCGTTTCAAAATCCTTGGCGGTCAATTCGCCATTCAATACTTCTGCCATTTTATTTTCTTAACCGCAAAGGCCGCTGAGTTTTCGCAGAGAACGCAGAGACTCATTTGCAATATTTTCTAATCCAAACAACACACTTTCAATACTTCATTCTTTTGCGCCCTTTGCGCCATTCTCCGCGTCTTTGCGGTTACGACCCCTAACCCAATATCTCAATAACCTTCTCCTTGATCTCGTTCTTGCTGAACGGGATTCCCTTCACCTTGTTCAAAGCCACGGTCGGGATGAGGAATTGGCTCCGGATCATCATATTCAATTGTCCCATGTTCATTTCTGGGATGAGAACGGTGTCAAAACCTCTCAGCACTTCTTCAAAATTCTGTGGATATGGGAACAAGTATCTTACATGAGCGTGAGAAACGGAATGACCTTCGGCAATCAGGTCAGTGACCGCAGCTTTGATGGCGCCATATGTTGATCCCCAGCCCAAAACCAGAACTTTCCCGGTCTTTTCGCCCAGTTCAAGTTCTTGTTTCGGAATATTCTTGGCAATGTTGGCCACTTTCTGTGCCCGGGTATTCACCATGTGTTGATGGTTGTCGGGGTCGTAGCTGATGTTGCCGGTTCTGTCTTCCTTTTCAATTCCGCCAACGCGATGCTCCAAACCTAAGGTTCCTGGAATAGCCCATTTGCGGACAAGGTTCTCATCACGTTCATAAGGGAGATATTCTCCGTCTTTCAGGTCGCTGGGTGTAGCAAAGTTTCCTTTGAAAGAAGGTAGTTCATCTGCCGTAGGGAATTTCCACGGCTCTGCACCGTTTGCCAAATACCCGTCAGAAAGGAAGAACACAGGAGTCATGTGCTGAACCGCCAATCTGCAAGCTTCGAACGCCATGTTGAAACAATCTGCAGGTGTGGCCGCAGCTACAACAGCAACAGGCGCTTCGCCATTTCGGCCATAAATGGCCTGCAACAGATCTGCCTGTTCTGTTTTTGTTGGAAGTCCGGTTGAAGGACCACCGCGCTGCACGTTCACGATCACCAACGGTAATTCAAGCATCAAAGCCAAACCAATGGCTTCGCCTTTCAACGCGATTCCAGGGCCGCTGGAAGCCGTAATTCCCAACGCACCTCCGAACGATGCTCCAATGGCCGAAGCCACAGCAGCGATCTCATCTTCTGCCTGAAAGGTTTTTACACCGAAATTTTTGTGTTTAGCTAACTCGTGCAACACATCTGAAGCAGGTGTGATAGGGTAGCTGCCGTAAAACAACTCCAAACCAGAGCGTTGTGCGGCCGCAACCAATCCTAAGGCAGTGGCCTGGTTACCCATAATATTGCGATAGGTGCCTTTTGGCATATCGGCCTTGGGAACACTGAAACGGGTTGTGGGTGTTTCGGTGGTGTCGCCATAATGGTAGCCAGCACTAAGTACTTTTAGATTGGCATCAACGATCTCAGGTTTCTTACCGAACTTCTCTTTAACGTATTTGACCGTGTGGTCCAACGAACGGTCGAACATCCAGAGCACGTAGCCCAGTACGAACATGTTCTTGGTCCGGTCAATGTCTTTTTGACCAAGTCCACTGTCTTTCAGACATTCTTTGGTGAGTTTGGTGACATCTATTGGATACACCTTATAGTTTGCAAGCGAACCATCTTCCAATGCGCTGATACCGCTTTCCACCTTTGCCAGTCGAAGGTTCTTGGCATCGAAACCATCTGTGTTGGCAATGATGATGCCGCCTTTTTTCAAGCTCTTTAGATTGGCTTTCAATGCAGCTGCATTCATTACCACCAAGGCATCGCATTCATCGCCAGGAGTAAAAATCTCAATGCTTCCGAAATGAAGTTGGAAACCTGAAACCCCGGCCAAGGTTCCTTGCGGTGCGCGAATCTCAGCAGGGAAATTGGGGAAGGTGCTGAGGTCGTTGCCAAAAAGGGCGTTGGTGTCGGTAAACTGTGTTCCTGTAAGCTGAATTCCGTCTCCCGAATCGCCTGCAAACAGGATGGTTATCTCTTTGGTACTTTCTAGTGTACTGGACATGCTTTTTTCTGTGGGCGGCAAAGGTAGTTTCCTAATTGCTGAAAACCTTGACCGAGGTCATGTAATGCGCAAACTGTCAGAAGGAGACAGCTTCTACTGCGGTGATCTCCGGAGCCGCACGTTTTACGGCTTCTTCCACGCCTGCTTTCAGGGTCATTTGGCTCATGTCGCAGTTCTTGCACGAACCCAACAGACGCAATTGCACCACCATATCCTCCGTAATGCTTACCAGTTCCATGTTGCCGCCATCTGCAGCAAGAAAAGGACGCATGCTTTCCAGTGCGCTTTCCACCTTTTGATGTAACTCGTTGTCCATCTTTACTATTTAACGTGTTGTAATGGCCACTTTCCTGGTGGCTTCCTGTGTCTTATTTCTTAACTCCACTTGGTCGTTCACGGCAGCGGCCAGATCCTTGAAGATCTGCGCCACAGGTGTGGTGTCTTGCAGCAATGCGGGTCTTCCTGCGTCTCCCGCTTCGCGAACCGATTGTACCAGCGGAATTTGTCCGAGCAATGGCACGTTGATCTGTTCTGCCAAGCCTTTTACGCCATCCTTCCCGAAGATGTAATACTTATTGTCGGGCAATTCGGCCGGGGTGAACCACGCCATGTTCTCTATGAGGCCAAGTACCGGAACGTTTATGCTTTCAAGACGGAACATGGCCACACCTTTTCGGGCATCCGTAAGAGCTACTTCCTGTGGGGTGCTTACTACAACCGCACCGGTTACGGGTACGGCCTGCACGATGGTCAGGTGCACATCGCCCGTTCCGGGAGGAAGGTCGAGTAGAAGGTAGTCCAGCTCATCCCACCAAACATCTCCGAACATCTGCTTCAGTGCCTTGGTGGCCATAGGGCCGCGCCAAACAATGGCCTGTGTCGGGTCGGAGAAGAAGCCGATGCTCATCACCTTCACGCCATAACTTTCTACCGGAAGCATGTACTGCTTGCCTTCGATGACGGTGACCTTGGGTTTTTCGCTAACGATGTCGAACATGAGCGGCATGCTCGGTCCGTAGATGTCGGCATCTATCAACCCGACTTTAAAGCCCTGCTTTACAAGACCAACGGCCAAGTTGGCGGTAACGGTGCTTTTGCCAACGCCACCTTTGCCCGATGCAACGGCAATAATGTTCTTCACTTTATTGAGCGTGGGCGGCCCTTGTGGCCCTTGTTGTATGGGTTTTGCAGCAATGTTGACGCGCACTTTTACCTCGCCAAACGCTTCAGACAGTGCGGCATTGATATCGCCTTCCAATTTCTTACGGATGTTGAGTGCGGGACTCTTGATCTCGAGGTCGATGTCAATTTCCTTTCCGAATACCTGAATGTTCTTCAACTCGCCACTGTCGGTAATGTTTACGTTACCTGCTGGCGACTTCACGGCCTTTAGAGCCTCTGCTACGCTTTGCTTATTTAGATTCATTCTAAACGCAAAAGTAAGGAATAGTGAAGTGCGAATAGCGACCAGCGAATTGTGAATAGCGATGAGGGGCTGAGTTGAGTGATGACGGGATGAAGAAATGAAGAAATGAGGAGCAATGCGCGGAAGAGGTCCAGACTTCAACGGAAGAGGTGCCGCGGTGTCGGAAATCTTCTTCCGCGTGGCGGAAATTGTCTTCCGTGAGCCGGAAATCCTCTTCCGTAGGTCGGAAATTCTCTTCCGCTTGCTGGAGTTTTGCTTCCGCATGTCGGATAGGCATTATCGTGTAAGGCGTGCTTACTTCCGTTCACGGAAATGCTACTTCCGTGAGAGTCAAGAGTTGTTCCGTACAAAGGAAAACCTTGTCCAATACCTTTTGGACGTGTAATATGGTCCTGATTTATTACCATCTCTGCTGTGGAGATCATTGCTGCCACTTCTGAGTTTGAGTTGAACAGTGGTTTGGAGGTGTATCCTAATCCAACGAACGATTATTTGAATGTGCAACTTTCTGATAGTCGGTTGAAAGCGACCACGCTTTCAGTTTTTGATATGACCGGTAGAGAAGTGCTGAGGAAACCGTTTACACAACGACTTGATGTTTCCACACTTACTGCGGGAAACTACATATTGGCGGTGAACACGAATGAGGGTGTGTTGAGAGAGAAGCTGGTGATTTCGAATCACTAATTTCGTAGCCGTTCTTAAAGCCGCTCCAATGTTTAGACGATCAACCATAGTAATTGCCTTTATTGCTTGCACGGGGTTTGTAACCAGCAAGTTTCTGCAACCAACACCCTACGACCGCGATACACCGGTAAGCAGCATCCTATTAGCGTTGGGGGATGAGGCTCCTGAGCATTACATCGGCACGGTTGATATGGAGAAGGTGAGCATTGGAAAGGATATTGTGAACCTTGGTGGACCGTTTGAAAATGGTGTTGCTTCGAATAAGGTATCGGAGCATTTTGTCTGTATCGATTGTCATAATATTCAACCAGAGGCGCGTTTTGCGGATGATAACGACCCGGAAAGCCGATTGAAGTATTCGATGGAGAACAATCAGCCTTACTTGCCGGGTTCCACGTTTTACGGCATAACGAATCGAACCAGTTGGTTCAATGGCGACCATGAACGGAAGTACGGGAAGGAACTGATAGAACCTGCGCGTCATGACCTGGTGAATGCCATTCAGTTGTGCTCGAAGGAGTGTTCGGTTGGTAGAATGCTTACTGATGAAGAAATGCAGGGGGTGCTACATTACTTGACATCGATGGAGTTGAAACTGAGGGATCTGAATCTTTCTGAGGCAGAACTGGCAAGTATTTCTGCAAACGGCCAAACGGAAGAGCAGAAGGCACAGAACATCAGATTGATCAAATCGAAGTATCTGCAGGGTTATCCGGCCACATTTGTGGATGAAATTCCAGTGAAGGCTAGGAAGAAGGGTGAGGAGGGTAATTTGGAGAACGGCAAGTGGATCTACGAGAAAAGCTGCTTGCATTGCCATTCGCCACAGAAAAATGTAACGGACCGTACGCTTTTTGGAAACGGTGCGGATCAGAAGAATTTCAGATGGTTGGCCAGCTATTTTAAAAAGAGCAATGGAGGGTCGGTTTACTGGATAACCAGACATGGAACGGCATCTAAAGAACACATTCCACAATACATGCCCATCTACGCCAAGGAAAAATTGAGCGATGCGCAGATCGAGGACCTTGCGGCTTACATTCTTGCCGAAAGCAAGAAATAAGAGACGTCAAAAACGAATAAGGGAGAATGTTTGTCTGATCTGAGAGCGGAAACGTTTTCCCGTTCTGCTCTTAGTCGTTCAATCCTAATTCGGTCATCGGGTCCCAGAAGTGTTTTTCAAAATCAACCACTTGGTTGTTCTCAACCCGAATGCCTTCGCTTTCTAACAGTTGCTGCATGAGTTTGGGGCCAGCAAAATGAGCTGCGCCAGAAAGCATTCCAATTCTATTTACCACCCGCTGTGCAGGAACCGGCTGATCTGAAGAATGGCAGGCGTTCATGGCCCAACCGACCATTCTGGCTGCGCTAGGACTGCCAAGGTATTTGGCAATCGCTCCGTAAGAAGTAACTCTGCCATGAGGAATGAGCTTTACCACATCCCAAACATCTTGGAAGAAAGAGTCTTTTTTTGAGTTCAACGTTTCAGGTTCAATGTTCAAAGCAGCCCCCGAAAATACGAACGACATGTCGAGCGGAATTTTGCGAAGTCGAGACATCAACATGTGTGAAATAGATTCCTCGTTCCGTTCCTCACTCGGAATGACAAAAAACTAAAGGGTAAAAGCGATGTAGTTGATCTTTCTGCCTTCCTGCAGCCACAACCCTTCGTAATAGGTTCGAATGCGAAGTTCTTTCTCGCGTGAAGAGAGGAATTTATTCTCGCTCTTTTCAAGATCCGCATACACATCGGTCGATTCGCAAAGCGTGGTCAGACCCAATTCAGCAATCACTTGCTGTGTGTATTCAAAAAGAGGGTAATTGTCTGTCTTCAGTTGAACGATTCCGCCCTTCTTCAGAATCTTACGGTAACGTTCAATAAAATTGGCGGAGGTCAATCGGTTTCGTTCGCGGTTCGCTTGTAGTTGTGGATCTGGGAATATGATCCAGATCTCGTCTACTTCACCTTCTTCGAAAAGATTGGCAATATGATCTATGCGAGTACGCAGGAAGCCAACGTTCGTCAGCTTGTTCTCCAACGCGTGCTTGGCACCGATCCACATTCGGTTACCCTTGATATCAATGCCAAGGAAGTTCCGGTCGGGATAAAGTTCCCCTTGTCCGGTTGAGTATTCGCCCTTGCCACAGGCCAATTCGAGCGTTATCGGGTTATTGTTCTTGAAATGGTCCCTGGCCCAATTTCCTTTGAGCGGGAAATCTGCGACCTCATGCGCCAGCGGCACTTCTACACAGTTCGGAAACTTGCCTATGTCGGCAAAGCGGGCCAGTTTCTTAGTGAGATTCGGTTCAGTTAAGTCGAATTTCCTCGCCACGAACGTTGTAGATATGATATTCCATGAAGGCGTAATTGGTAGAGGATTCGATCTTAATATCTCCACCGAACTGCTTCTTCCAACCCTTTACGATGCTATTTGACCATGGTAGCCAACTTTCCGTTTTTGTAAGATGGGAGGCTATGTATGGATGAACCTTCAGCGTAATGCTTTTCTCATTCTGTTCCTTCATGACGAAGCTGACGCTGTTCTCTATCTCAGTGTCAAAGAGTACGGCTGCCTCAATTTCGCCTGTGCCGCCACAGCTTGGACATTTTTCCTTTGTCTTGATGTCCATTTCGGGTCGGACGCGCTGCCGGGTGATCTGCACCAACCCGAACTTGGATGGAGGCAGAACGTTGTGCTTGGCGCGGTCGTCCTTCATTTCGTCTTTCAGCAGATTGTACAACGCCTTTCGATTGTCTTGCTTATGCATATCAATGAAATCGATGACGATGATACCGCCCATATCGCGCAATCGAAGTTGTCGGGCAACTTCTTTGGCCGCTTCCAAATTCACTTCTAAGGCATTGGTCTCCTGATCGTTCTGTGCGTTTGTTCGAGGGCCGGAGTTCACATCGATCACATGGAGCGCTTCTGTGTGTTCAACAACCAGATACGAACCGTTCTTGAATGTGACATGTTTGCCAAAGGAAGCTTTGATCTGTTTGTTGAGCCCAAGGCTCTCGAACAATGGCTGCGGACCTTTGTGAAACTTGAGTTTGTTCAGCTTTTCGGGAGAGGCAGAAAGGTACTTGCTGATCTCTGTGTGCACATCTGAACTATCTACAATGATGTTGTCGAAATTCGAACTGAGCATGTCACGCAACATGGAAGAACTTCGGCTCAGTTCGCCCATTACGCGTTTCGGAGGTTTGGTCTCCTTCACCTTTTCAACCATCTTAACCCACCGTTCGACAAGGTCGTTGAGGTCGTCTTCCAGATCCTTGACTTTCTTGTTCTGCGCTGCGGTTCGAACAATGAGTCCAAAGCCTTTGGGCTTGATGTCTTTGAAGATGTCCTTCAGTCGCTTTTTCTCCTCGTTGGTCTTGATCTTCTGCGATATGGATACCTTTTCGGAAAAAGGTACCAACACCATGAACTTACCGGCAAATGAAAGTTCGGTGGTAAGCCGCGGACCCTTGGTTGAAATGGGCTCTTTGGCCACTTGTACCAGAATCTCCATGCCTTGGCTCAGCACTTCATCAATTTTCCCGGTCTTCTCAATCTCGGGTTCTTGACGAAAGCGTTCGAGCATGGGCGACTTCAATTTCCCAGAACGGGTCAGTTCAATGAATTTTATCATTGTTCTGACACGAGGACCGAGGTCCAGGTAATGCTGGAAACCGTCCTTCTCGTAGCCCACATCAATGAATGCAGCATTGAGGCCAGGCATCACTTTTCGGATGCGGCCGATGTATAGATCTCCAACCTGGAAAGCGCTGTTTCCAGTTTCTTCGTGGAGTTCTATGAGTTTCTTGTCCTTTAAGAGGGCAATATCAACCTTAGAGGGTTGCGATGAGATTACCAGGTCGTAATTCACGGATAGCAAGTGTTAATGGCTCGCCTACCGCATAGCGTACAACAGAACAAGGGCAATGAAGCCCTTTATTCAAAATCATGATGTAAACACTGCCGCGAGAGGCGGCCTGTGAACCTTATCTCAAAGGCTGATTACTTCTTCTTCTTGTGACGGTTCTTTCTAAGACGCTTTTTGCGCTTATGGGTCGCCATCTTATGTCTTTTTCTCTTCTTTCCGCAAGGCATGTCCGTACGTTTTAAATGTTGTTATTAAGTTCTTGTATGTAGTTGTCCACTTCCTTGATCCGCTCCGGGTCTTCGGTCAGTGACTTGTATTTCTCAAGGTCTTCAATTGCTTTGGCAAACAGTTTCTGGCGTTCGTGCAGATCGGCCAGATAGAGGTATGCATCCGCAAATTTGTCGTCAATGGTAAGCACCTTTACAAAGCGTTCCTCGGCCTTGTCGAACTGTCCGGATCGGATGGCGAAGTAACCAAGATTGATCAAAGCTTTGATGTTGTTGGGGTCCTGTTGCTCCACACTTTTCAGAATGCCGATACCTTCCATGGGCGGTGTTCCGAGGAAAGACGCACCTTCTATCATGCAGACGCCCAGATCCACCTTCAGGTCCAGGTCTTCAGGAGCCAGTTCAAGTGCTTTTTCAAAGGCCTCTCTAGACTGTGCGTACCACCTTGTTTTGCGTGGCTGATCGCCAAGGTATTTTGCGTTCAGCAGAAATCGTTCTCCAGCCTCAGTCCATGAATCTGCCGTTCCTAGGGTTTCGGCCTTCTTCAATGCGTGAAAAGCGGCCCCGACAGGTTTTCTCAGCATATCGTAGAAAACGATCAGGCTGTCATTCGCCTGCTGTGTTTCCCATCGGCTGACTTTGGCTAAAGCTGCGCTGTCCAGTTCATTCTTGATCTCCGTCACATCATCCGTAATGACATAGCTTACTGCTGCTTCGGTAGCCAGGTCCTGTGCTTCCGCCTTTTCTGCAATAGGAGAAATGGGCGTGAAATAAAGGATGGCGGCAATGGCAACGGCCAATAGGATCAGTATGATCTGAGGAAGCTTCAAATTATTTTACGCTCTTCTTAACCTTGCTGATAAAGGTCTTTGCAGGTTTGAAGGCAGGAACATGATGCTCCGGAATAAGGATGGTCGTATTCTTGGAAATGATGCGACCTGTCTTTTGGGCTCGTTTCTTTACGATAAAGCTCCCAAATCCTCTTAGGTAAACATTGTTTCCTTTGGCAAGGGAACTTTTTACCGAGGTCATGAAGGCTTCAACGGTGTGTTGAACCTGAAGTTTTTCGATTCCTGTCTGTTCTGAAATCTCGTTAACGATGTCAGCTTTTGTCATTAGTGCTTGATTTTGAGCCGATTAGTGCTTCTTTAAAAGGGCGGGCAAAGGTAATCGAATATTTCAATTAAGGTTGATTTACCTGTTTATTTTTGGCGTAGGTATAAATGAAGTATGGTAGCATGTTTCCGAAGGAAGAATTGTTGGGCTGGTATGATCGGAACAAACGGGCCATGCCATGGCGGGAATCGGTAGATCCATATTGTATCTGGCTTTCAGAGATCATTCTGCAACAGACCCGTGTAGATCAAGGCATGCCTTACTACGAACGGTTTGTAACTACTTTTCCAAATGTGAAAAGCTTGGCCAATGCATCGGAAGATGAGGTTCTTAAGCTTTGGGAGGGTTTGGGTTACTACTCGCGCGCCAGAAATCTCCATGCCACGGCCAAGTACATAGCATCCGACCTTGAAGGGAATTTCCCAACCACATATCAGGGTCTGTTGGCATTGAAAGGCGTTGGACCGTATACAGCGGCTGCCATCGGTTCCATTGCGTTTGGATTGAAAGCGGCTGCAGTTGATGGTAATGTCAACCGGGTGCTGGCCAGATTTTTCGGCATCATGGAGTCGATTGACGAAGCATCTACCAAAAAGACAATTTCTATTCTGGCCAATGAGGTGTTGAATAGCAATAGGCCTGGCGATCACAATCAGGCCATCATGGAATTGGGGGCAACCGTATGTACTCCTCAACAGCCTGATTGTGTCCATTGTCCGCTCGTACTCGGTTGCAAAGCGCAGCAACTCGGATCTCAGTCAGAACTTCCTGTAAGGAGTAAGCGAGTGCGCATTCGTAACCGGTACTTCAATTACACAGCGGTGTTGCATGACGATGAGGTTGCCATAAGCAGAAGAGGGCAGGGCGACATTTGGCAGGGACTATATGAGTTTCCTTTGATTGAGACAGATTCCCGTTTGAGTGAGACAGACCTGGTTCAGATGGTCACTTCCGAATACCAAGGAGTGGTTATTTCCATTTCGAAGGAGTTCAAGCACGTACTCTCTCATCAGCATGTTTATGCTCGTTTCCTCCTGTTGCGTGTTGCTAAGAGACCAACGGAAGACCTGAAGTGGGTTTCGATGGCCGAACTTCGTAAATTTGCCTTCCCAAGATTGATCAACAGGTATATTGATAGCTCAAGCTTTGATTTTGACGCAGAAGTTTCCAATATTTGATAAGAACATTAAAACAGTTGCGACATGTCAGGAGTCAATAAAGTAATTCTAGTTGGTCGGCTAGGTGCCGACCCAGAAGTCAGATCACTTGAAGGTGGAACCAAGGTTGCCAGCATTCGTTTGGCCACATCTGAACGATATAAGGATAAGAACGGAAATCAGCAGGAATCTACCGAATGGCACAATGTGGTGCTATGGCGCGGTCTTGCAGAAGTTACCGAGAAGTATCTGAAAAAAGGCGATCAGGTGTATGTTGAGGGAAAGATCAAGACCCGAAAATGGACCGATAAAGAAGGTAATGACCGCTATTCTACAGACATTGTAGCTGATGATATGACCATGCTGGGCGGTGGATCTGGAGGAGATAAGGGAGGATTGAGCTCAGGTGGAGGTGCAGCCACTTCGGCCAACCGTGTCAATGAGCCTTCGGCTTCTTTGGATGATATTGATGACGATCTACCTTTCTGATCACATGGTGGATCCACGTATAACGAATCTGTTCTGAGTTGGAAGACCCTCCGGAACCCCTTCTTACATTCCTAGATCTCGTTCTACTTGCAGGCATGCAGCCGGTCGAGTTGTTGCTCGGCTTGGCTGTTCTTGTGGTTCTGCTGGTGTGCTCTGCTGTGATATCTGGTGCTGAAGTAGCCTATTTTTCCATGTCTAAGAGTGAACTGGAGGAGTTGGAAAATTCCGATCAGCGCATTCGCCAGCAGGCATTGGTACTGTTGGAACGACCCAAGAAACTGCTGGCCACTATTCTGGTGGCCAACAATTTCGTGAACGTGGGAATCGTCATTCTCTCCACATATCTCGTATCTAAAAATGTTCCTGCAGAATTTCTGCATTATCTACTTGGTGGTCTGGTGCCAGTAGGTAGAATGATAGAGGTATTCGGGATCACCTTGATCGTGTTGTTGTTCGGAGAGATAATACCTAAGGTTTACGCCAACCAGCATGCGGTAACCTTTGCATCGTTCATGTCTTTTCCAATCTACTATCTCTCAATTCTTTTTTCGTTTCTGAGCATTCCGCTTATCAAAATGACATCGGTTGTCGATAAATTGGCCAAGGGAGACAATAAGCAGATATCTGTTGATGAGTTGAGCCACGCTTTGGAGTTGACCTCCGCATCCTCTGTAAGAGAGAAGGAAGATCGAAAGATCCTTGAGGGCATTGTGAAGTTCGGAAACACCGATGTAAAGCAGATCATGAAGCCGCGGCCAGATATTGATGCCATTGAGGTTTCGAGCGATTACGAGCAATTGCTTTCCACCATTTTGGAATCAGGTTATTCGCGCGTGCCGATCTATGAGGAAACCTTGGACAATATACTTGGGGTGGTTCATGTGAAAGACCTTTTGCCCCACATGGATCAGCCTAACGATTTTGATTGGCGTTCGCTCATGCGCCCACCATTCTTTGTTCCGGAAAGCAAAATGATCGATGACCTGTTAGAGGAATTCAGAAGTCGAAAAGTGCATTTGGCCATTGTGGTCGATGAGTACGGAGGGTGCGAGGGTCTGGTAACCTTGGAAGATATCATAGAAGAAATAGTGGGCGATATTTCTGATGAGTTTGATGACGAAGAGGTGGCCTATTCCAAATTGGATGACGACAATTTCGTGTTCGAGGGAAAGACCAATCTCAAGCAATTCTATAGGGTGCTTAAAATAGACGGAGAACAATTCGAAGAGAACAAAGGGGAAGCCGATACACTGGCAGGATTCATTCTGGAGCAAGCCGGAAAAATTCCAACAAAGAATCAGGTCATCAGTTTTGAACACTACGATTTTACGATTGAGAGCGTTGATAAAAGAAGGATAAAGCGAGTGAAGGTCACACGCAACCAGACCGTGAATGAAGGTGCAGATGATGAAGCTTAGATCAGGTTCAATTGCCGTTTTCCTCCTACCGGTCATCATTGCTACTGGCTGTCAGGAGGAATACACTCCTAAACCGAGAGCCTACATGCGGATCGCTCTGCCTGAAAAGAGTTACCACGCCATCGAAACGGACTGCCCATATATGTTTGAAACGGCAGATTATTCATCTTTCGTTCCGGATACCCGAACTTCGTCAGATCCGTGCTGGTTCGATATCGATTATCCTCAGTTCAAGGCCAAACTACACTTCAGTTACAAACCCATTGCTGGTAATCTGGTAGAGTATCTGGAAGATTCCAGAACGCTGACCAACAAGCACATCAGCAAAGCTTCCAATATTGAAGAAAGTATTATTCAGAAAGAGGATGCCCGAGTTTTCGGTGTGCTTTATAGGATTGAAGGTAGCCAGGCGGCATCTCCGATCCAATTTCATTTAACAGATAGCACCGATCACTTTTTACGTGGAGCACTGTATTTCAATGTTGCTCCGAACAACGATTCTCTAGCTCCCGTTATCGATTTTCTGAGTCAGGATGTTCTTCACCTCATTGAAACGTTGCGCTGGAAGCCATAGACCGGGTCTGAACCCTGGTCCGTCTTCCCAACACGAAATACAGGTAGACCTGCGCTCCGAATATGAGGCAAGATAGGAGCAGATGCATGGGTTGTGCCCAGCTCGGAACTCCAAAATAGGCCATTACAACACCAGAAAAGGTGGCTATGAGAACGAATGCTGCGAGATAGAAACCGGCTCGATATACGGCAAAGTAGTGATGCATGTACTTGTAGATCTGGTAACAGACCCAACCGTTACCAACAAGTATAAGTAGTGAAAACGACCGGTGCACCTTGAACAACCAATCAAGCTGATCGATCCAAACTGAACGATCTGCAAACTCCTTTGCTACCACATCTATCTGCTGTCTTACTTGTGTTCCCAGCAGTACTTGTAGCAGCGTGATGACAATGAGAGCGCCAAGAGCGTATCTCATTGTGTTGACCATGTTGAAAGTGGCAAGGCCCCGCCTTCCAGGAGCTGTTTTAACGTACAGGTATATCAGTCCTGCAATGAGCACGAATGCTAGGATCATGTGCGCGGTCAGAACCCCTGGTAGCAGGTTGGTGCTTACTACTACAGACCCCATCCATCCCTGAAATCCGGTTACCACGATCACTCCAAGTACCATCAGCGGTATCTTACGCCTCTTTTTCCAATACATGAGCGATGCAAGGAAGGAGGCGATCAGCAATGATCCCAACGTTGCACCAGCCAACCGATTCACATATTCCGTCCAGGTTTTCTGCCAAACGAATTCCGTTTCTTCATAAATGCTCGGGTCAACGCTAATACGGTCCGCTAATTGTTCAAACCCCAATGGGCGCAGCATGTTGGCCAATTTCTCATTCTTGGCTTTTCGGATTCCGATATAATGTTCCTTATAATCTTCTGGAAGCGAGGAGGCATCTGTTGGAGGTATGATCCTACCGAAGCACTTTGGCCAGTCCGGACAGCCCATTCCAGAACCCGTCATCCTGACCACACCACCTGCAAGAATCACTAAATAGGTAAAGAAGATGGATGCCTTGAGCAAACTCCTGAACCGATTCTGTTTTCTGCGTGTTCTGCCTAATCCCATTTCCGCAAAGCTAGTAAACAGGTAATTGCACAAACGAAAAAAGGCGGCAATTGCCGCCCCTTCTTTCATCTTAAGTGTGCGTTCTTATTGCAATCTTATGGCCTTCTTCACCCATTCCACGCCATCAACCGTAAGAATGTAGAAATACATACCGTTGGGAATGTCCTTGCTATCCCACTCCACTTTGTACTCGCCTTTGCGCTGTTGCTGGCGGACCACATTATCTATGAATACACCTTCCATGTTGTAGATGTTCAGTTCCACTTGGCCCGAAGTGCCCAGGGTGTAGGTAAAGGTGGTTACCTGACGGAACGGATTGGGTTGGTTCTGGTGCAATTCTGTTCTGCCATTTTCCAACTCTCCAACAACACCAACTTGGACATCCATCACAGGTTCAGTTGCTGGTGTTGCAGATAGAGCTCCTAGCTTGAGCTTTATGGTTTCTATTTCCTTTTCAATAGCGCTTAAACGCGCCACCTCTTCTTCCAAGGTTTTAATGCGTACTTCCTTTTCTTCGACTATTACCTGTTGTTCTTGAATGGCTGATATTGTAAAAGGAATAAGCTCCATGTAATTAATCCCTTTATACTCAAACTGCTCGTTTAACAACTCCCCTTCCTGATTATACCTCGCTGGATGAACAATATCATCCACAAGTTGAGGTAAAACATTTTCAACCTCTTGAGCAATTAGACCGTAATGAAGACCTCGGTCTAGGTTCAAAAATGCATATTTATCTACTTGGTACTCATAGGACTTTGGGGCTAGCTGCATCACAATATTCAAACCTGAAAGTCTTTCTACATTCTTCTTCAGCTTTTGATCTGAAGATTGTGTCCAAGTTCCTGTGTAAACGCCATTTCCTGAAAAGTAAGCTGCATAATTGTTTGTTGCGCCTGTAGCGGTTGCCCATACTCCGTATGAATTAGCCGTGTTTGTATTGTTTGGAGATTCAGCAACAAAATATCCTCCATAGTTATCAGTTTCTGCATCAACTCCAATCCCTTCTACTCCTTTCGTGTCACCCTGCCATGATGCGGATCCGGCATTTATCGCTCTGCCATAAACACCCACACACGATTTTGCATCGCCATCAGCATTTCCATATACTCCAACATTTTTATGATCCTGAATATCGGATTCTGCATTTGCGGCTACCGCATAGTTAGTCCTCGTGCCAGATGCCGTATTTTCTATTTCTGCAGCTACTCCTATGATAATTGATTCTGATGAACTTCCAGAGTAAGTTGCACTTACCACCCTCGTAAAGTCATCATTCTCACATTCAAACAACCCCGTAATTTCTTCAGCATTATTAACCACATGGAATCGCTCGGTTGGACTAGTGGTGCCGATACCCACATTTGTGTCCTCACCAGCTCCGGCACCATTGGTACTGGCAATGGAACCTAGCACCAAACTGTTCGATGCAGTGACATAGGCATGCGAACCGATGGCCGAAGCGTTGGTGATGGTGGCAGAACCATCGGCCAATGCCCCTAAGTAGGTGTTGTCATTTCCGGTTGTATTGGCGTCTCCGGCCTCCCTGCCAACAAAGGTGTTCCTCACGCCCGTGGTGGTAAGTTCTGCTGCTTTCATGCCCACAGCCGTATTGCTGCCCCCGGTAAGCACCCTTGCCGCATCGCAGCCCACCACCACATTGTCAGCTCCAGTGGTCAGCGATTCTCCTGTGCGGAAGCCTATGAGCGTGTTCTGACTGGCAGTGGTTGCCGACTGACCTGACAGTGCCCCGAAAAAAGTGTTGCATGAGCCAGTGGTGCTTGCCAGACCGCTTGACGAACCCACAAAGGCGTTGTTGTTGCCTGTTGTTACGGCCGTGCCCGCCCTGTAACCGATGAATGTGCAATTGTCAGAATCCGTAAGGGCATCGCCTGCTTCCGAACCTATGAGGGTGTTACGGTCTCCGCCTGTCAAGGAGAGCCCTGCATTGAACCCTATCAGGATGTTGTCCTCAGCGCCCCCTGTCAGTGCGTTCAGATCATTTTGCACCCCGAAGGCCACATTTCCGTTGGCATCTCTCCAGACCATGTTGTTGTCTCCTATTCTTATTATGCCATCCTCCAGGTTGAGATCGCCTGTGCCGAGTTCTAAAAGTTCTCCAGGGGTTGAGGTGCCGATGCCGAGGTTGCCGCTGGCATCGAGGCGCATTTTTTCAACATTATCGGTCCAAAATTCCAGATCCATTGTGTTGGTAGTTCCAAGAAAGTAACCCGAACTGATGCTGTTACCTGATGTATTCCAATCTGGTGTCTGTGACAATAGACTGACGGGCAATAAGAGGAAGCTAAGAATGAGTCGATTAAGATGTGAGGTTTTCAAGGCATTAAAGTTTAGTTAGTACTGATTGGATTTGCTCGTTAGTAGTGAAAATTGAGACGAAATAAATACCTGATGGAAGACCTTTCAAGCTGAGATTGATGAGCGGTTGAGGTCTAACGGGCATATACTCCATGACCATTCACCCAATTGGTTTGTCAACCGAAGCCGAACTATAGGGTCAATGGCTTCGACCGTCACCATATCCGTTGCAGGTATTGGAAATGCTTTCACAAGACTTTTCGAATTCGAGTCTTCCATGCCATTACGCAAACATGAATACGCGAAAGGTTCGGTATTAAAATAGCTTTCAGGAAAGTTTGGCAGCCCTGAACCACTGGCAGAACCACTCAAGTAAATAGCATTATGAACATAATTGCATCCTTGCCCTCTTACATCTGGGTTCTCTATTCGTGCTACATATATATTCTGAGGTGCTCCACCCTGTGCCCCATATATTTTCCCATCCATGGCCAATTGCAAATAGAATGGCATCTGTACAGGGTCTTCCCAGATGTACATTATCGAGCTATCTACAGCCAAAGAATCCCAAATGGCGAGATCGTATTGGACCAATTTACCCGTGCCAGTACTGAGATATAATAGTTCATTATTCGGTGAAAATGAAAGTCCATTTACATGTGATGGGCATTCTATTTCCAATGGATTTAACAGATATCCCCCCATTTTGTCGAATTCAAAAAGATAAAGCCTCGGGGCTAATGTGCCATTGACAGTTATCCTTCCTGCCGCAAAGGCGACTTTAGAACCGTTGTTTGAAAATTTTGCAACACATTGAACCTGATTGACAGTTTCTCCAAACGGAACTATTGAATATGAAACAACCCCTGTTGAGTCCACACTGTAAAGCAGAAACTCATTTGATTCGTATTTGTGAGCTAGCATCCAATACCCTTGACCATTGCATTTATGTACAGAGCACATAGCTTCGGTTACATGAGTTATCAATGGAATGTCATTATTCCCTTGCGCCACAAAGAGTCCGGTAGACCCTTGACCCACTTCAATAAAATCGTACTCAAGATCAATTTCAACCACGGGGCCATCGGATTTCATCCTGAACAGAAAGTATTGATCGAGCGTTCCATTGCTGACGGGCAACACAAGAGAACCTTGAATTCGATCGGCACCACCAACAAAATTTTCGGTACCTGATATAGTATCGTTCTGGCCATCATACCAAGCTCCGATGCCGTGTCCACCATACGCAAGTAATGCACCAAGTGAAGTAGACGTTGAAGAATACCCCTCTGCTCCAAGATTATGGGAATCTGTAAACACGGTTGGACCAGATGGAGTAAACTCCAACCTTGGAGCATCAACCGTATTCAAACCTGTGTCAAACCCAAAACACCAATTTTTGGTTCTGAGAATCTCATCAGCAGGGTTCTGGCCGTTGGCGGCCAAAAAGAAAGACGAAAAGAAGAAAAAGGGTAAAAGGTGTTTCATGTGGTCAGAAGATGTTTTTCAGTTCTCAAAAGTTACGGATTTCTATTCTTTATTGCTCATTACTAATTCCTCATTGGAAAATCGGCATGCACACCGAAGGCCACATTGCTGTTGGCATCTCTCCAGACCATGCTGGCATCCCCTATGCGGATGATGCCATCCTCCAGGTTGAGGTCGCCTGTGCCGAGTTCCAGAAGATGGGCGGGGCTTAACGTTTGCGAGATACTGCTGCTTTAAAAGGCAGATTGGAAAAAGAAATATCACCCCGGCCGTACCGTGAAGGCCGTGGTCAAAAGCACAGACCGCAGCTATGGGGTTGTGACCATCGTTGCGGGCGAAGGCTGGACAGTGAAGCGGAAGAATTGAAGAGCACAAACGAAAAAAGGCGGCAATTGCCGCCCTTCTTCTATCCTAAAACAAACAAGATCAATGCCCGAACTCTGAGATGAATTTGATCCTGACCAGACGGATCTCCTCTTCGGTGTAATCATCTTCGCCCAGTTCCTTTAAGGCCTCTTCAATACTATCTGTTTCGGCCTCTTCCTGAAAATACTCATAGATCTCGTCCTGCTTGTCTTCGTCAACCGTGTCGTCTATGTAATAATCGATGTTCACCTTAGTGCCCGAACTTACAATGTGTTCAATCTCTGTTAGCAGATCATCCATGCTCATGCCTTTGGCATCGGCAATGTCTTCAAGATCCAATTTTCGATCGATGCTCTGAATGATATACACCTTATTGCTGGATTTCTTCACAACCGTCTTCACGATCATGTCCTGCTCGCGCTCTATTTCGTTCTCCTCTACATATTCCTTAATGAGTTCCAAGAACGGTTCTCCATACTTTTTCGCCTTGCCAGCACCAACGCCTGAGATATCCGTCAACTCGTCCATGGTGATCGGATACCGGAAGGCCATGTCTTCTAAAGAAGGGTCTTGGAATATGACGAAGGGTGGTAAATTCTCTTCCTTGGAAATATCCTTCCGAAGATCTTTCAGCATTTTGAGCAGCACATCGTCTGCTGCACCGCCACCTTTCATGGCGCCCATCGGCATGGCATCTTCTGCCTCTGTTGCGGCCTCGTAATCGTGGTCAATCGTCATTTTGAATGACGTAGGGTTCTTTAAGAACGCATACCCGGCATCTGTTACTTTCAGCAGGCCATAATTCTCAATGTCCTTGGCCAGATAACCATGGATAACCGCTTGCCGAACCAGTGATTGCCAGTAACGCTCACCTTTATCCGAGCCTTGTCCGTACGCATCCAAGGTATCGTGCTTGTAAGATTTGATCTGCGATGAGTTGACACCCAGGATCACGTTTATCAAATGCTTGGACTTGAATTTCTCTTTAATGTCGAGAACGGTCTGAATCACCAATTCAAGCTGTTCCTGAGCCTCTTCCTGTTTCTTAGGGTGCTCACAATTGTCGCAATGCTCGTTGCAGTTCTTTGCGTCAAATTCTTCCCCGAAATAATGCAGAATGAATTTTCTTCTGCATACTGACGTTTCTACGTAAGATACTACCTCATTCAGCAGTTGCTTACCGATCTCTTGCTCAGATATCGGCTTTCCCTGCATGAATTTTTCCAATTTGGTAATGTCATCGTAGCTGTAAAACGCAAGGCAGACCCCTTCACCGCCATCTCGACCCGCCCGGCCCGTTTCCTGATAGTAACCCTCCAAACTCTTGGGAATGTCATGGTGAATCACAAAACGAACGTCCGGTTTGTCTATTCCCATGCCGAATGCAATGGTGGCACAGATCACATCTGCTTCTTCCATCAGAAAGGCGTCCTGATGCTTGGCTCTGGTGGCAGCATCCAGTCCTGCATGGTAAGGCAATGCTTTAATGCCATTAACCTGCAACGTTTCTGCCATTTCTTCCACTTTTTTGCGGCTTAGGCAGTATACAATTCCCGACTTGCCCTCATTCTGCTTGATGAATTTTATCATGTCGCGGGCAACGTTCTTGCTCTTTGGCCTTATCTCGTAGTAAAGATTGTCTCTGTTGAATGACGATTTGAACACCCTTGCATCGGTCATTCCAAGATTCTTCTGAATGTCTTGCTGCACTTTTGGTGTGGCGGTAGCCGTCAGCGCCATAACCGGCACGTTACTGATGGCCTCGATCATCGGTCGAAGTTTCCTGTATTCCGGACGGAAGTCATGACCCCATTCTGATATACAATGTGCCTCGTCAATGGCCACCAGTGATATATTGACATCTTTGAAGAAATCGATATTCTCTTGCTTGTTGAGCGATTCGGGTGCTACATACAGCAATTTGGTCAGTCCGTTCTTTATATCGGCACGGACCCTCTCAGCCTCGCTTTTGTTGAGTGACGAATTGAGAAAGTGGGCAATGCCGTGTTCAGATCCGAAACCTCGAATGGCATCCACTTGATTCTTCATGAGTGCAATAAGAGGTGATACAATGATGGCAGTGCCTTCTGACAACAGTGCCGGCAATTGGTAACAAAGCGATTTGCCACCTCCCGTTGGCATGATCACAAACGTGTCCTTGCCTTCCAATACATTTCTGATGATCGCCTCTTGCTCTCCTTTAAACTTGTTGAACCCAAAATGCCGCTTCAGCGCATCCTTCAGCTCTGTTCCTACTTCAATTTCCATTCAATTTTTCCCTTGTAGACTAAAGATAGGGATTTGCTTTAGTGTGCAAAGCCCTTTTTTTGGATTTTATCCTATTCGACAGATAACCACTACCAACTGCTGATTTTTGTCTTTGAAATCGCGCGCAAAGAACTGCAACAATCCCTCCAAAAGTTCAAGCCCGAACGCTTGAAATACCAAATATTGTCTTCATCGGACTATTTGCTCTTCATTTCCGATAGCGACCAATTCAGATTATTACGTGCCCGTTCAAAATCGGGGTCTATTTCCAACGCTTTTCTGCACGCTACCGCGGCCTTTTCCCATTGTCTCATAGCGTTGTATGCGCTACAAATGTTGTTGTAAGCTATGGCGTTTTGGGGATCGAGGTTCAGCGCTTGTTGGCACGAGGCAATACACGCGTCAAAATCTTTCAGGTTGTACTGCATCAAACTCAAATTGATGTAATTGTCGGCAGTTGGAGACTTTTTTACAAGCTCCAACTGTGCTAATAGCTTTTCCTCTGGCGTAAGAACTTGGTGCTTAAGTTGATCTCGGAGCTGGTTGATGCTGATGTGCTTCGGGCTCAATTCGTGACCCTTAGATAGAAGTTCCATAGCTCTATCAAGTT
>JBJOHR010000075.1:0-11037 GCA_046047575.1 Bacteroidota bacterium
GCCTTTGGCTGTGGCACGGACGGCATCCAATATTTCCGCTTCGCTGCATTCCTTCGAAAGAAGTCCCTTGATCGGTTGGCGTATGATACGATTGATGGTTGCGGTGTCTGTATGCGCTGAAATGACCAGCACATGCGTATCGGGTGCTACACGGAATACCTTTTGAAGGTCTTCAAATGAAATGTAATCCGCGTGATCGTAGTCGAAAACAAGCACATCCAAGTTTTCCTTGAGGAGTTTGGGAATGTCTTTTCCATCCGAGCACTCTCCAACCACTTTCAAGTGCTTATCGTGCGAGAAAACGTACTTCAAGCCTTCTCTCACCACAAAGTGGGCATCGGCTATTCCTACACGTATCTCGCTCATTATTTAGACAGATTCTAAACAAGCGCAAAGTAACATCGAAGTAAGCAACAATGCAAGCGGCAAGCAAGAATCATTTGCCCGCTTCGAAAGCTGCTTTGCCGGCATCAAGCCAAGCAATGTACTTTTCAATATCGGGGTCGTAGGCTGCGGGTCCTCCAAGCTGATTCTCCTGATGATCAAGCACCACGTAATAAGGTTGCGAATTGGTGCCGAAGCGCTCGGCCTGCATATAGCTCCATTTGTTACCAACTGTGCGTAGTTTCTTGGTCTTGCCGCCAATTTCGACTTCAATCTGTTCCTCTATTGGGAGTTCCAGTTTCTCATCTACGTAAAGCGAAATGAGCACGTAATCTTCGCGAAGTCGCTTCAGAACTGCTGGGTCGCTCCAAACCTGTTCTTCCATTTTACGGCAATTGACACACGCCCAACCCGTAAAATCAAGCATGATCGGTTTGCCCGACTCTTTGGCGTATTGCAAGCCTTCCTCATAATCGTGGAAGCATGGCAATCCATGTGGACAATGCTCTGGGTCCCCTACAATATCACCTCCATCGGAAAGCACCACGGCTGAGGTTGATGAAGCACCGCCTCCGAAACCATTCGGACTTTCGCTGTAGAAATTCGGTGGTGGGAATCCGCTGATGATCTTCAAAGGTGCACCCCAAAGTCCTGGAATCAGATAGATAGTAAACACTAGCACAACCAAACCGAACAGATAACGCGGAATGGAAATATTGCTCACAGGCGAATCGTGTGGGAAACGGATAAATCCGAAGAGGTACAACGCCAAGGTCACGAAGATTCCGATCCAAATGGCAAGGAACAATTCGCGCTTCAACAGACCAGCCTGAACAACAAGATCCGCATTGCTCAAGAACTTCAAGGCCAAAGCCAATTCCAACAGACCTAGAACGACTTTGACGGAGTTCAGCCATCCTCCCGATTTCGGCATGGAGTTCAACCAACCGGGGAATGCCGCGAACAAACCGAAGGGAAGTGCCAAGGCCAGTGAGAAACCTGTCATTCCCATGATCGGTCCCATTACACCGCCATTCACAGCAGCCTCTACCAGCAGTGTGCCGATGATCGGACCGGTACACGAGAACGAGACCAACGAAAGCGTGAACGCCATGAAGAAGATTCCGATGATTCCACCTTTATCTGATGCTTGATCCGCCTTGTTGACCCACGAACTTGGCAGCGTGATCTCAAACGCTCCGAGAAACGAAATAGCGAACACCACCAACAGAACGAAGAAGAATAGATTGAACCAGACATTCGTGCTCAAGGCATTCAGCGCGTCCGCACCAAAAGTGACTGTTACAGCAAAGCCCAGAATCACGTAAATGAAAATGATGAAGAAGCCGTAAAGCAATGCGTTGCTAATGCCTTTAGCCCGGTCTTTACTCTGCTTGGTGAAGAACGAAACGGTGAGTGGAATCATAGGGAAAACGCAAGGCGTCAGCAATGCGAGAAACCCTCCAAGGAAACCTGCAATGAAAATCCCGATCCATGATCTATCTGAGGCTGAATTGCTACCACCAGCCGAGCTTGCTTCAGCAACATCACCACTCAATTCGAACTCAAAATCCACCCATTCCGGAGCCAAGCATTGCTTGTCATCGCAAGCCATGAAATTGACGGCCCCTTTGACATAACCGTTGGGTTCCGTAAGCTTCACCTTCTGTGTAAAAACCACTTCATTCTCGAACCAGGAAAGCTCTTCCTCATTCACGGGATCGAACTGGGTTATCGGTTCTGGCTCCAGCACTTTTCCATCCAATTGAACACCTTTCAGCGAATCAAACTCAATGGCTGTTGGAAGCGTCATGGTCTCATCGGGCAGATTCATGGAATAAACATGCCAATGCTCTTCTATGGTGGCTTTGAACTGTAATTCGAACTCACCATTTCCAAGGTCCTTAGTGCTGAAAGTCCATTTCACTGGCTCCAGTATTCCACCATCCGAATTATGGCCTTGCTCTGATGGCGTAGGTTCTGTGGTAACCGCAGGAATCTTGAACTCGAACGAACGATAATCAGGCGGTAAGCAGCGCTCGTCATTACAAACCATGAATTCCAGCTCTCCAGAAATAGTGGAGGCCGCAGCAGAAACCTGAACCAGTTGTACAAAATCTGCTTTTCCCTCAAAATACTTGAGTTGCATTTGGAAGTTGGGGTCCATCTCTGTATGACCTGCTCCTTCGGAAACGTTCCCCTTCAGCTTAGCGGAACCCAACTGTTTAAATGCGAACGAAGTAGGGATCGGACCTCCATCTTCAATGTGCTGCGAATACAGGTGCCAACCTTTTTCTATGGTTGCAGTGAAGATCAGTTTTGCTTCTGTTTCACTTGTCCTTTCTGTTCTGAATGACCACTTGACCGGGTCATATATCTGAGCTGACGAACTGAATACGAACGATGCCAACAGCATCGTCATCATGATTATTCTTGACATTCTACAACGTTCTTATAGCAATGGACGAATACAATTTGTGAGATTACAAAAATGCGATCTGTTATAGAGTGATCTGTCTCACGTCAGACCCTAGATCATTATTCAATTTCATCAACACCAGACAAACCTAATCTGCTTCTGATGATCCACGTTCCCAGATACAAAAATGGCGTATCCAATGCTGCAATAATGGCTTTGAACAACCAACCTGCTACGAGCAATGTTCCAAATCGTTCCCATTCAATGGCTCCAACCGTACACAGAAGCCCCACTACCACGGCCGTATCGACCAATTGCGAGGTCATGGTAGAGAAGTTGTTCCTGATCCAAAGATGCTTGCCATTGGTCACCCTTTTCCAAAAATGGAACAGACGAATGTCGATGAACTGAGCAGCGAGATAAGCTGCCATGCTGGCACCTACCGAAACCGTAGTGAGTCCGAACACTTTACGGAATTCATCATCACCGACCGGAGACCAAGATGTAGCTGGTACAAGATCGGCAAGTGTGACCACTCCAAGAACGAAAATGCTTGAAATGAGACCCGCCATTACCATTCTATTGGCACGTTTCAGTCCGTATATCTCAGAAATGAGGTCGGTTACCAAAAAGGTGATCGGGTATGGGAGAATGCCCACCGAAATTTCAAATGTGTACAACCCGAAAGCCTCCCAGATGAAGAATTTCTGAAAGATGAGATTGCAGGAAACCAGGGAGGCAATGAAAATGCCCGCAAGGATCAGGTAGATATATTCGGCCTCCTTTTGTTTGTCTACTGAAAGTTGCATGGTGCAAATTACACAGAGGTTTTATTGCACTGAGGTTTTGGGAGAAAATGAGTTGGCCAGAGTGATGGATTCTTTGGAAACTAAACAACCATAGATGCATAGATATTCACAGATCACTCAGACCGGTCAATTCCTAATTGCTCATTCCTATTTGATAATTACCAGGAGCCACCAGCACCGCCACCACCGAAACTTCCGCCTCCGAAGCCTCCGAAGCCGCCTGCACCAGAAAAACCGCCTCCTCCAAATCCGCTGCTACCGCCCGTAAATGATCGGTACGAACCTTCGTGCGTTCGTCTGGCCGCATTAAGCAACGCCCAAGCTGCCCAGAAACTGATGCCGTTTATCCTTGAATAGCGCTTTGCCTCTGCAGCCGCAATTCCCCAAAAGATCAACCAAAAGAGTATGATCACCCCAATGACAAGCCCAATAACAGGACCTGGACTCTCTTCGCCTCCATCTCCTTGTCCAGCATACTCTCCGCGCGAAGCAGCAATTATGGCATCAGATGCTGCTTCGAGACCTCCAGCAAAGTCCCTATTCCGGAATCGGGGCTTCATCTCGTTCTCAATGATGCGTTTACATAAAGCGTCTGTAACGGTAGCTTCCAATCCATAGCCCGTGGCTATCCACATCTTACGGTCGACTATACTTACAAGGATCAACGCACCGTTGTCTTTTCCGCCCCTTCCAACGCCCCACTTCTCTCCCAGTTCAAATGCGTAATTGCTGATCTCGTATCCATCCAAAGTTTGAATCAGAACGATGGCAATCTGAACAGAGGTTTCGTTATCATAAGCAACAAGTTTCTGCTCCAATTGCTTCACTTCCGATCCGGAAAGTGTACCAGAGAAATCGTTGACCAATCGGTTTGAGCGTTCAGGAAAACTCTGCGACAGTGCAACAAAGGGAATCGCAAGCAACCATATGAGGAACAGAGCTCTCATTTCACAATAATTTCATCAGAGAGTTCATTCTCATCACTTTTCTTAAACGGAAAGTGTTCGGCCAGCGCTTTGCCAGCCATGGAAATGCCTCTTTCCAGACCTTCTGCAAACCGGCCTTCTTTGAAATGAATAAGCATCTCTTCCTTGATGTGGTCCCAAAAATCAGCTGGAACCTTTGCGTTTATTCCACCATCGCCTAAAATGGCAAATTTGTGGTCCTGCATGGCGAGGTAGAACAGCACACCGTTACGAAGTTCGGTCTTGTGCATCTTCAGTTCAGCGAAGAGAAATGCAGCATGGTCGAGCACATCTTCTTTGCACTTGTCTTCTACATAAAGGCGGATCTCGCCAGAGGTGGTCTTTTCCGCCTGCTTAATGGCTGCACCGATCTCGGCAAGCCGTTCGTCCGTGAAATATTCGGATGCCTTCAAATCAGAATTCCACTTTTGGGGCTTCTTCCGCGCCTTCTTTCGCCTCGAAATAATCCATCTTTTCGAAGTCGAACATGCCAGCGATCATGTTGTTCGGGAACTTGCGGATGTATGTGTTGTAATCCTGAGCCGCTTCGTTGAACTTCTTACGCTCAACCGTAATCCTATTCTCGGTTCCTTCCAACTGCGATTGCAGTTCCAAGAAATTCTGATTGGCTTTCAGATCAGGATATTTCTCAACCACAACCATCAATCGGGCAAGGGCCGAAGAAAGTCCGTCTTGCGCAGCTTGGAATTGCTGAATACTATTCGCGTCCAATTTTGAAGGGTCAACGTTGATGCTGGTTGCTTTGGCGCGTGCTTCAACCACAGCGGTCAAGGTTTCCTGCTCAAATTCGGCATAACCTTTAACGGTGGAAACCAAGTTTGGAATGAGGTCTGCTCTTCGTTGGTAAACATTTTCCACCTGCGACCACTGCGCAGTTACGGCCTCTTGTTTTTCAACCATGGAATTGTACTGGCAGCTTTGTAGACTCATTGAACCTGCAATGGCCAAAAGAAAAAGTAATCGTTTCATTTCGTTTGATGTTTTAACAAATGTAACAAGCTGGTTAAGGATTGTTCAGAAAACGACACTGATATTTAACACTTTTTGTGTGGAATCGGTGACTTTAAATCGGTTGTCCAATCGCATCCCGATCACCCAAACAATTTCGTTTTGGTAGGTGAGCAACCATGTTCGTTCCTTCTCTTGAACGGACAATTTTTGGTCGATGAAGAAATCGCTGAGCAGTTTCCAACCTTTCATTCCCAGCGGTTTGAACTTGTCGCCTTGCTGCCATTTACGAATTTTCAGTTCTGATCGGTTGATCTTATCAGCATCTAAAAGCGCCACGTTGGCTTCAGTTTTCAGGGACTGCACTTGATTCCTATCAAGAATTTCGAATCGCAATGTTGGTTGACTTTCACCCTGATTCAATTGAGAGACAAGCAGTCCATCACGGTCTTTCAGTACGCGATGGGTTTCTGACGAGACTTCTGTTCCTGAAATCGAATTGAGAATTTCCAAGACCTCAAACACTTGGTCCGATGAAAAACCTTTTGGCTCAAGCAGTTCTTTCAATAGTGTGAATGCAGCTTTTGATTGCTGCAGCTTTTCGATGGAAATTCCATTCGCTATTTGAATTTCCTCATGTCGTTCTTTAATCCATTTTTCATAGTTCGGAAGTTCCGATTCAGTACGTTTGCAGAGTTGTAGCAGCTTCTCGAATGCATCTGGTTTGGATGCTCGAAGCATCGGCAAAACCTTCAGTCGAATCCAGTTGCGCTGATAATACGTTTCCGCGTTAGAGGCATCTTCTCGAAAAGGAATATCATCCAGTTGAGCGTACTCCCGAATTTCATCTTTCGTAAAACCCAAAAGCGGACGAATGTAATTGTCGCGCTTAGATGGCATTCCTTGCAGCCCTCGGAAACCTGTTCCACGCAATACGTTCATCAAAAGCGATTCCACACGGTCGTTGGCGTGATGTGCTAAGGCCGTTGTTGCATAGCCGTATTCGGTCATCAGTTCTTGAAAGAATCGGTAACGCTCATCCCGCGCAACCATTTGAATGGATGAATTGGAATCTTCCACAAGCCTTTTGGTTTCGACCTTCTTCAGATGGAAGGGAATATTGTGCTCAGCACACCATTTTCTGACCAGCGCTTCATCTTCATCAGAATCTGCTCCGCGCAACTGATAATTGCAGTGCGCCAAAGCAATGGAATAACCCGATTCCAATAGCAATGAAGCCAAAACCATGGAATCGACACCTCCACTGACGGCAACCAAAATCGGTTTTACATCATTCGGGAAACCAAGTTTTAGCATCGATTCCCGGAAGTTACTTTGCATGGTAAAGCAGCACGTATCGCATGGCTTCGGCCTTGAGCATGCATTCTTCGTATTCCTTTTCGGGATCCGAGTTGATGGTGATCGCTCCGCCCGTTGGGAAGGTCACGACCTTTTTCTCCTCATTGTAAAGGATGCTGCGGATGACCACATTGAAGTCAAAATCAAGATCAGGAGTGAAGTAACCGACCGCTCCAGAATACAATCCACGAGAGAAATCCTCAAACTGATCGATGAGTTCCATCGCACGGATCTTTGGCGCGCCCGTCATCGAGCCCATCGGAAACGCATTCAGCAATGCGTCTAACGGATGAACATCTTCCCGCAATTCGGCAGAAACAGTAGATATCATCGTATTCACATGCTCAAACTCGTACACGCCACACAATTCATCAACCTTCACACTTCCCCTTTTTGCGCTTCGCGATAGGTCGTTGCGAACAAGGTCGGTGATCATCACATTCTCGGCAACCTCCTTGGCATTGTTCCGAAGTGCATCCTTCTGCTTTTCGTTATCCGAAGTTCTGCGGTTGGTGCCTTTCATGGGCTGTGACATGATGCGATTTCCTTCCTTTCGCATGAATCGCTCTGGACTGGCGCTCATCAGATATTTTCCATCATCAACTAAAAAACACGAAAACGGTGCAGGTGAATTCTCCTTCAATTCTTGATAAAGTCGGTACGGCTCAACAACCGTGTTCTCGAATCCGTGCTGAACACAATAATTCACCTCATAAATATCTCCGAACTGAATGTGCTGTTGCAGGTTTTCAACTTGGTGGCAATACATTTCTTTCCGAATCTGAGCTGATTCAGATCCAATGTAGGCTTGAAGTTGTGATCGTCCAGATTCAGCTCCTATGGTTCCTTTTGAGTATCGGATCCATCCTTCGTCTGTAAGGATGTAAACGTCTATGGGGACAAAAAAATGAAATAGCGGAAATCCGATTCTATCAGAATCCGAACTATCAATGTTCTCCAAGCAATTCTTCAGGTCGTAATTGAAATAGCCCAACACCAGATCATGTTGTCTGCCCAACCATTCTTTCAGGGCAACAAGATCAGCTGTGCCGTTAGAGGAAAAATCGTCAAAAACTCCAAGTCCAATGATTTTGGAAAACTTAATTGTGATTTCACTGCCGCGCAAGGGGAAAGCACCGTTCCAATCCAATTCTATAACCATATCATAAGGAGTTGGAATCCCACTGACCAATGGACTTTCAACCACGTTTGACCTGATTCTTCTATTCCAACTCATTCAAACAGGATTCGACAAACGACATAACGCTACGCTTCGAAGTACGTAAAATTTGGACCTTGAAGCATCAATTACATTAGTTGAATTTTAAATGAACCTAGAAATTAACTGAACTTAATCGAAGCAAAAAGGTAGTTTTAAGGCTCTAAATGCCCGATTTGGACTAACTGATTCTGAAAAGAGAAATTTACAGATGAAAAAAACATACTCACTTTCACAATTCACCCTCATGGCAGTTGCTGCCACGCTATTCTCAATTGAGAATGGTTTCACTCAAGGAGTGGTGAACAATGGTGCCAAGATCAACATAGCTGCCAGCACGTTCCTGAACATTGACAACGGAGGCTTTACCAATGAAGTTGGAGGTGAAGTTACCAATGCTGGAACCATTCAGGTAGAAGGCGATTGGGAAAACAACGATGCTGGTGGTGTTTTTGCCACTAATAATGGCGTAGTTGAGTTGGATGGTGCTACTCAGGATATTACGGGTTCTCAAGCTACTGACTTCTACACGCTTTTCACAGAAGGAACAGGTCATAAGACGCTTAACGGAGTTGATGCCAATGTTTATAATGTGCTGAACCTGAACGGCCGCAGCCTTCGTCTTAACACGAATAATCTGAATATTGAGAATTCTGCCCCTGCTGCCGTAACTGGTTCTGGAAAGATCATTTCGGAAACTGGTCCAGCCAGTGGCGGTTACGGTGTGGTCAGATGGAATATTGGAACCAACACCGGAAACTACACCATTCCTTTTGGAACGGATGCAGCAACCCCTGCCGACCTTTCTTTCGGCTACAACATTACAACTGCTGGGGGCCCAAGTTCTAGCTACAAGACATTTGCCACGTATGTTACGGACAGTGAAAATTCATTCACTGGAACGAACATTACCGTCAATCCGCTCAATAGCCAATGGACCGACCTTCCTACAACCGTTACGAACTTAACCGATGATTACATTCAAGCCGCACACTACTGGACAGTCGACCGTTTTTGGATCATTGACAATGAAAACTTAGGTCCATTGGCAGGTGGCTACGCTGGTATACCACGATTTGAGTATCAATTCAAATACGCAGATGCCGAAGTTCTTGCTCCAAACCACATTACCGAATCAAATCTGATTGCTCAGCGTTGGAACCACACCCTAAATAAGTGGGGAGATTGGTTGTACGGGGTACCCGCGGTAATCACAAATGCTGGAAACAACACAACTACTATTCAGATCGGTCTGGATCCGGGAACGGTTAATGAAGACCTATACCCAGTTTGGACCTTAGTTGACAACAGCGATCCGCTTCCTATTGAACTGGTGCGATTTGTTGCCCAATGTAATGGCGATGAAATTCAGGTGCGCTGGACGACTTGGACTGAGACCAATAACGATTTCTTCACCTTGGAAAGAAGTCTGAACGGTACCGATTTTGAAGTAGTGGACATAGTGGAAGGTGCTGGAAACAGCAACCAACCGTTGTCGTACGAAATGGCTGACCTGACCCCTTATTCAGGAACTTCTTACTACCGCTTGAAGGATACTGACTTTGCTGGAAAAGCAAGCTATTCTGATGTGATTGCTGTTACCTGTGGTGAAGGTGGAACGGAATTCAATTTTGTGAATGCTTATGAGGTAAACAATACGGATATCGTTGTTCAATTCACAGGAAATGAAAACGAGGACTTCACCATTCTGCTTTATGATGCTGCTGGTAAGCGCGTCTTAGATCACAATGGCGTGGCTGTAGGGGGAATGAACAAGGTTCAATTGCCTACTGGAGACCTTGCTCAAGGAATCTATATCGTCAACCTGACCAATAACGTGAAGAACTTCAGTAAGCGAGTTCTTCTTCACTAAGATCTTGACTGAAACGAATAAAAAAGGAGAACCGAATAGGTTCTCCTTTTTTATTTAGTGCGGATGTAATTGGCGAACGATGCTACCCAATCTGGGTCGTCATTCAAGCTGGGAACGAGTTCTACTTTCTCGCCACCGTTTTCTTTGAAGATCTCATCGTACTCATGGCCGATCTCAATAAGCGTTTCAAGACAATCGGCCACGAAGGCAGGTGAGAAAATGAGCATGCGCTTGGCGCCATCCTTGGCCTTTTCAGCCACAACCTTATCTGAATAAGGCTTTATCCATTTATCGTCCAAACGCGATTGGAACGAGGTGGTGTATCTTTCCTCTGAAAGTCCCAATTTCTGAGCGATCATCATGGTGGACTCGTAGCATGCAGCCTTGTAGCAATACTGGTTCTCGCCCGTTACGCCATGCTCGCAGTGGCGATCATCGCACAGGCCTTCGTCATATACCTTATCCAATTGGCGAACAGGCAATCCGTGGTAACTGAAAAGAATATGGTCGTATGAATCGAGGTCGAACTGCTTGGCCCGTTTCACAAAGCCATCGATGTAGCCTTCCAATTCGTAGAACTGGCTCACGAACACCATCTCTGGAATGACCCACCATTTGGAAGCGATGCGCATCACTTCCTCAATACACGTTCCTGTGGATGAGGACGCATACTGCGGATACATGGGCACCACAATGATCTTCTTCGGATTGTTCTTGCGCAGCTTCTCCAACCCTTCTTCTACCGAAGGCGATTGGTAGCGCATGGCTATTTCCACTTGGTATTTTTCACCAAGGTCTGCCTGCAATCCTTTTCTGAAATTCTCTGAATGAATGAGCAGTGGAGAACCTTCGGGTGTCCACATCTGCTGATAGATCTTGGCCGATTTCGGGGCGCGGAAAGGAACGATGATTGCGTTGACCAGAATCTTCCTCGCCAACCACGGAATATCAATAACGCGTGGGTCGTTGAGGAACTCGGAAAGGTACTTCCGAACATCACCCACTTTGGGTGAGTCGGGTGTTCCGACATTCATGAGGAG
>JBJOHR010000076.1:0-12131 GCA_046047575.1 Bacteroidota bacterium
TCATGCACGTTCAACGTGGCTCCTTACGATAATTTGGCTCCAAGTATCACATGCCCATCTGCTCAAATAGCTCAGTTGGACGGAAACTGTGAATTTGGGTTGTCAGACTTTACCGGATTGGCTGTGACTGATGACAACTGTAGTTCACTGATCACAGTAACTCAGTCGCCAGCAGTTGGTTCAACCCAAAGTTCAAATACGATTGTGACCTTAACAGCTTCAGACGACAACAATAATACTTCAAGTTGTTCTTTCGTAGTTCAACCAGAAGATAATGTTGACCCAGTGATCGTGTGCCCATCGAACCTGGTGGTTGAACTCGACCAGAACTGTGTATACAGCTTGGCTGATTTTACAGCTGCTGGAGTTGCTTCCGATAATTGTTCTACGGTCATTTTGGTAAGTCAAAGCCCATTGGCAGGAACAAGTGTTACATCCGTAACTGCCGTTACGCTAACTGCCAATGACGGAAATGGAAATAGTTCTACTTGTTCGTTCAATGTGACTCCTGAGGATAATACACCGCCAACGGTTGTGTGTGCTCCGGATCAGAACGTGTCTTTAAACACAGACTGTCAGTTTGAGATTGCTGATTACATTGGGTTTATAACCGCTACGGATAACTGTTCTAGCACCTTTGTATTTACACAAAGTCCTTCTGCTGGCACACTCGTTAGTTCAACTAGTTCTGTCACGCTTACAGCGCAAGACGGAAATGGAAACACAGCAAGTTGTTCTTTCGCAATTATTCCAGCTGACGAAACAGCCCCTGTCATAACATGTCCTCAAAATCAGGACGTGTCATTCAACTCGAATTGCGCCTTTGTACTTCCAGATTATACTGGATTGGCGGGAACAGACGATAACTGTTCTTCGGCTATGATCGTTACGCAGAGCATATCTGCTGGAACTTCAATTTCAGGTTCGGTAACTGTGACCTTGACTGTTGATGATGGCAATGGTAACTCAGACGACTGCTCGTTCTCGGTCAATCCTTCCGATGATACAGATCCGGTTGTAACCTGTCCTTCAACCTTCTTTGTCAGCTTGAATGCGAGTTGCGAGTACCTATTGGAAGATTACAAGCCAGAGGTTGTTGCTAGCGATAACTGTAATACCACAAACATTACCCAGTCTCCGATTGAGGGGACAGCCATTAATTCAACCACTCAAGTATTGATAACCGTATCAGATTTGAGTGGAAATTCGGTGACTTGTACGTTTGATGTCGTTCCTTCCGATGATATCAATCCAACGATTACTTGTCCAAACAGCGAAGTGGTAGCGCTGAATGAAGATTGTCAGTTTGTTTTACCCGACTACACGGCCTCATCCTCTGTTTCGGACAACTGCAATGTGATCACATCCACTGCTCAGTTCCCACCCGCTGGAGTGGTAATATTGACGGCAACGGAGGTGACCTTGAGTGTTGCGGATGATGCAGGTAATGCTTCGAGCTGCTCCTTCACCATCACTCCTGAGGATATGCTGAATCCAGTTGTTTCTCAGTGTCCAGAGGACCAGATAGTCGTTCTAAGTGCAAATTGTCAATCGGTCATGCCAGATTATCGATCGGGAATGATGGCCACAGACAACTGCGACATACAATTGACCTATCTGCAGCAACCTCTCCCTGGAAGCGCTATCAATGGTGTTGGCGCCATAACAGTTCAGGTCGCAGTGGTTGATGATGAAGGAAACTTTGCTTTGTGCGAGTTCTCTGTGGAATCGGTTGATGAATCATCGCCTACAATTGTTTGCCCTTCAAATCAGGTATTGACCTTGTCTCCAAGCTGTACATTCATATTGCCTGACTTCTCTGCGCTAGCTTCAGCGTCTGATGCTTGTGGAGATGTTACGGTCACTCAGTCGCCCGTTGCAGGAACAGAGATCACCGGACAGCTTAACGCCACGTTGATCGCTGAAGATGAGGATGGCAATACGGCCACCTGTACATTCTTCGTTAACATCCTCGAGTACGAAATTGAGGTAACTGGAACCGATGTTTCGTGTGATGGTGGTGCTGACGGTACAGCTACGGTTGCAGTAACAGGCGGTACAGCACCTTATACTCAGGATTGGGGCGGATTCAATCCAAATGCATTGGCGCAAGGTTTCTACACTGTCACTGTTTCGGACGCCAACGGCTGCCAAGTGGTAGGGCAGGTAACTATTAATGATGGTCCTTCATTTGTTCTGGAAACAAGTCCTTCGGGAAATGTTTCAATCTGCGAGGGAGCTTCATTATCCATCAACGCTGGCTCGGGGTACGCGGTCTACAACTGGAGCACTGGAGCTAACGTGCAGAGTATTTCGGTAACAAACGAAGGCCAGTATTGGGTGCGGGTTACAAATGCATCTGGCTGTGTCAGCAACACGGATACGATCACAGTTACATTCTACGATTCGCAGATCCCTGAAGTAACATCTGCGGCCGATGGTATGCTGTACTGTTCCAATGATTCGGCCAGCACCTACCAGTGGTACTTGAACGGTGACCCGATCGTGGGAGCAACAGATGCCATGTACTGCCCAACTACCAGTGGAAACTACTATGTGGTTATTACCGATAGCTACGGATGTACGGTAACCAGCTACACCAACGAATACACCTTCAGCGATGATTCCCCATGTGCCACAGGCATTGAGGAGCACGACCTGAGCATTGGAATCCGACCGAATCCATCCACTGGACAGTTCATGGTCAATTACGAAATGGACCGTTTGATGAAGATGGAAATGAGCGTTTATGATCTGATGGGCAACTTGGTACGTGACCCTGAGATGACCCTGGCCATGAGCGGAAATACGGTCATCGACCTTTCTACACAGGCAGAGGGAATCTATGTGCTTCGCATCCGCTTGGATGACAACCGTATCTACCAGCAGCGATTGGTGGTGGTCAGGTAAGTTTTCCGATCGTTCATATCACCGTGCCCCGTTCATAATTTATGGACGGGGCACCGTTTTTTGGTACTCAGCCTAGCTATTTTAGGCGTCAAATACACCGCATGAGAATCGTTTCACTTGCCATTATCCTTCTTTTAGCACAAGGCATTTCCGCTCAGCAGGCACCCGAAATCCATTGCAAGCATTTTTACATGGGCTATCCGTACGGTGCGGCACAATCGAACGACCTTATCATTCATGATGTCTATGCGCTGAGCAATAATGACCAGACCAAGTTTGCCGATTGGGTGGCCTACAGGTTAACGGTGCATGAAGTGGATGGAGACATCGGATTGGACCGGAATTGGAAATCGGAAGAATGGCTGGATGCTGACGAGACGCTCGAGGCATCTGACTACACGGGTTCCAATGCTGCGAACGATTATGAGCGAGGACACCAAGCTCCCTTGGGTTCGTTCAAACGGTCTGTTCATGCCTCTCAGACCAATCACCTGAGCAATATCACCCCACAACGTTCCGATCTGAATCAAGGGCCTTGGAAGGTGTTGGAAGATGCCGTTCGTGAATTGGTCATGAACGGGAATACTGTTCATGTAATGACCGGCCCACTGTACGAACGGGATATGCCCGCCCTCCCAAAGGCGGATGAGCCGCACAAAGTGCCGAGCGCCTATTGGAAAGTGGTGGTGGCCATTTCTGCCAACGAAGTGAAGTATGCGGCCTTCATCATGGATCAGGACAGTAAGCGCAACGATCCGGTCCTATCAAAGGTCGTATCCATTGACGAGGTGGAAAAACGGTCGGGGCTTGACCTTCTCTGGCAATTGCCCGATGCAGAGGAAAGCAGCGTTGAAACTGCCAAGAATACGAGTTGGATCAGCACGTGGGTGAAGTAAATGGAGCTTCGCCTGACACATAACGGAAAGCAGTTCAAGGCCGATCTACAGAATGGCATCGATCTTTCCATACCGGTTTCTGTGGAAAGTAAACTGAATGCCTATTATGCCAAACCCGTTTCCATGGAACCTTTCGTCATGGGCAATTGGATCGGTTCGGTCGCCAAAGGCGCTTCGGTCAATTACCGAAACATCTTTTTCAACCCACATGGCAATGGTACGCATACTGAATGTGTGGGTCATATCGATAAAGAGGTATTCAGCATAAACGAGCATTTCAAGCAGTTTCATTGTGTGGCACAACTGGTTTCCGTTTCGTCCACGGAATTGGAGAATGGAGACCGTGTGGTACTACCGGAACACTTACCGCAATTGGAAGCAACCGATGCGGTCATTGTACGCACACTGCCGAATGGTGCCACCAAGCAAAGTCGTAACTACTCCGGCACCAATCCGCCATATATGCATCACAGCACTATTCAAAAGTTGGTGGCCAACGGTTGTAGGCATCTGATTCTTGACCTGCCCAGTATTGATAGGGAAGAGGATGGCGGGAAACTACTGGGCCATAAGACTTTTTGGAACTATCCTGATGCGCCACGAATGGATTGCACTGTTACCGAATTGGCCTTTGTGCCCAGCGAGGCAACAGATGGGCTCTACCTCTTGAACCTACAGGTGGCGCCATTTGAGAATGATGCAGCACCGAGTCGTCCCGTGATTTTTAGCCTGATGGCCGAATGAATGAAGCCTTTTCCACATTCGTATATTCGTACGTATCCGTAATTGGTAAGCCATGAACATTGAAGAGTTAAGAGACTACTGCCTATCGCTAAAGGGTGTCACCGAAGGTTTTCCATTTGGTGAAAGCACGCTTGTTTTCAAGGTCATGGGTAAAATGTTCTGTTTGGCTGGAATGGATGGGAATCCGGTATCGTGCAATGTGAAATGCGACCCCGAAACGGCCATTGAACTGCGCGAAAGGTACTCTGGTGTGCTGCCCGGCTACCACATGAACAAGCAACATTGGAACACCATCGTTTTTGATGGTTCGTTCGATGATACGCTGGCCAAACAATGGATCCATGACTCCTACTTACTGATCGTAGCAAGTCTACCTACCAAACTCAGATCAGAATTGATGCCATCATGAAGTCATTCCTACGAAAATCCGCGAGCTATTTCCTGCAAGGCGTACTTTTTCTGTCGCCAATAGGGATCACCGTTTTTGTGGTTGTGTGGTTCGTTAATTGGATGGACGACCTGTTCTTGCCACTGCTGCACGACCTTATGCCATTCAAAGTGCCAGGCCTCGGTCTTATGGTAGCCTTTGTGTGCTTTGCGGTTCTCGGTTACCTTATCTCCAAACTCATTTCGCATTCGGCCATTACTTGGTTCGATGGGCTCATGAAACGCGCCCCTTTGGTAAAGGTGATCTACTTTGCGGTCAAGGATCTGATCACCGTTTTCTTTGGCAAGGAAGATAAGATGGGCAAGCCTGTAAAGGTGCTGGTGCAGCGCGACCCCATGCAGTACAAGTTCGGGTTTGTTACGCGCAACGACCTCAAGGATTTCCAGCTGGGCGAAGAGTTCATCTCCGTCTATTTTCCGTATTCGTATGGGGTAATGGGCAATCAGATGGCCGTGCGCAAGGAAGATGTCGAATACCTCAACCTACCGACCTCTGAGGTCATGAAGTTCATTGTGTCGGGTGGGGTGGTGCAGAAGCAGGAGCCCAAGTAGCCGCTGCTTCATGGCCTGTCATTCCGAGCAAGGAACGGGCGGATTAATCTTCTTCTGTTTCAAGCATGGTGCGCGCACGTCTTCTCAGCATCTTGCCATAGGATCAGTCCAAAGACCGTATTTATTACTCCACAGGAGATTCTTCTGAATTCTTGAGCAGGCGCGGGGTAGTATCTGTTATTTCTTAGCTGCCTTGTACGTGTCGTGCAATCCTTCTCCGTTCATAATTTTTGGTATGCACTTTTCTATTCGTTCTGTCCGTGTCTTGGATTGTTTGGGTTGAGAAAAATGAATGATGTAGCCTCTCTGTCGGCCGGGTGTCAATGCCTCAAAAGCCGTTTTGAAGTCAGGGAATTCATCCAATCTCTGTTGCAACTCATCAGGAATCGGTTCAGGATTCTTTTTGAAATTCGCCTTCAGGCCACCTTTCTCCACCTCTAAGGCTTCATAGATATAGGCCTTTAAGGTGGGTTCCATGCCAATAATGTCCTCCACACTGGTAAACCGAATCTGTCTGCCGGCCTGAGAATTTTTACCGGGTGCTACGAGTATGCCTTTCTCGTCTTGCAGCAAAGTTCCTTTGAAAAAGGCCAGTGAAGCGTATTCCTTGAATGCTGTTACGATAAGGATGTTCTTGTTCTGATACGTGTAGCATGGCTGCGACCACTTGAATTCCTCCGTCAGCCCACAGTCAAGAACAATTTGTCTCAGCTGTTTTAGCTCATCAGTCCAGCTATGAACTTTACAATGAGGTGTCTGGTAGTATGAGCAGCGTCCGCACCCGTCAATGAGGTAGGTGTCAACCTGCGGATCTTGTGTGTTCATAGTGGTCTGATGTCGTTTTTATCTTACCGCCAACGGTCACCGCTAAAGATAATGCGTTAGAAACTGCCAGCGCTGTTCGGATATTCCGGAAATCTAGCAGTAAACTGCCCTGGCGGGATGAAGATAGGCTTGTAGGCTTCGGCTGTGCTCAGGCTTCTATCTTCCGTAGCAGTGCCACCACGTGTTCTTCGGTGGGAGCAGAGGGAATGAGCGGGTGCTCTACTCCTTGGCTGTGGAGGTATTCGGCCGTGGTATTGCCAATGGCAATAACGGTTCTGCCCACCAGCGAGGCATTGGACAGGTAGGCTTTGGCGTTGGACGGGCTGGTAAGGAACACCACCTGAGTGGGTGGAATGACTGTGCTCAGTTGGGGTTCTGTTCGGTAAATGGGCAGGAAGCTCACCTGCTTTTGGGGCAATTCAGCGCGGAGTTTTTCAGAACCGCCCTCGGCACCACAGAAGAGCACAGTTCTGTTGGCCAGCACCTGTGCAAAGTGTCTGCCCACGTGCTGCATGTCGCCAGAATCGCCAATAAAATGTGGCTCGTAGCCGAACTGGCGCACGGTGGCTGCAGTGGCCTTGCCCACCACGCCTATGCGGGTGCCGTGCTCCGGCCTGTGGCTGCTGAGCAGAATGCGCGCTCCGTTGCTGCTCGATAGGAAGATCCAATCGGTAGCTGTGTCTATACGGAAGGGGATAGGTGTTACGTCTATGAGCGAACGCTGGTGCAATTCCCAACGATGTTCGGTAAGGTAGGCGAGGAGTGGGCTATCTGTGGCCAGTAAGCGCGATATGAAAATGGAGCGCTTCACCTGCGTAGGGCGGCAACGGTCTGCTGGGCCAATTTCTCCACATCGGTTCCGCTGCATTCAGCCATTCGCACGGGTTTGTCCCAGGCATCGGCCACGCAGGCCTTCACGGTAAGTCGCCCCTTGTTTTCTACGCAATAGGCACCTAAGGGCATTTGGCATCCACCTTCGAAGAGGTTCAGAATTCTGCGTTCAACGCCAATGCTGGCAGCTACCATGGGGCGGTGCAGCGGAGCCAGCGCGATAGCGAGTTCGATGTCGGCCTTGCGGATCTGCAAGCCCAATACACCCTGTGCCGGGGCGGGTATGAAGCTGCGCGGATCCAGTTTCACCACATGGAATTCGCTAAGATCCAGTTGCAGCCGTTCCACACCGGCCGATGCCAGCATAATGGCATCATATTCTCCTTGGCGCAATTTGTTGATCCGGGTAGGAACGTTGCCGCGCAGGTCTCTGATCTTCAGGTCGGGCCGATGGCTGAGCAGTTGCGATTTCCTGCGTGCGGACGAGGTTCCGATAATGGAATTCTCTGCCAGTTGCAAGGGTCTGGTGGAATCGGTCGATTCCTTGTCCATGAGCAACATGTCTGACGGGTCTTCGCGGTCTGAAACGGCTGCCACCACCAGGCCTTCGGGGTTCACAGTGGGCAGGTCCTTATGCGAATGCACGGCAAGGTCTATGGAACCGTCCAAGAGTTTCTCTTCCAGTTCCTTGGTAAAGAAGCCCTTGCCTTCCAGCTTGTCGAAACTCAGGTGCTGAATAATGTCGCCCTGTGTTTTGATGATCTTGATCTCTACTTCGTGCCCGAGTGCCTGCAATTGGGCCTCTACGTGGTGTGCTTGCCATAAGGCGAGGTCGCTTCCGCGCGAACCTATGACGATCTTTTTACTCATTTTCCAATTTCTTCTGATCAAGGTGATCCGTCATTCGGAAGCGGAGAAAACCGGCAGTTGTCTCGACCCGTTTCTCGCTCCATAGGACGCGATCATCCTTTCAACATGATCTCTTTGGCCATTTTCATGGGCACGCTGATGTATTTCTTTTCCATGTAATCCATCATTTTCTCCAGCACCTCTCTCGATTGCGGGTCCAATGCTTCCAATTCTTTGCTGAACACCTGATTCACCGCACGGTCGCGAATTTCCTTTACCACCTGTGGTATTTCGCGCATGCTCAATTCGATCCTTCGTTCTCTCAGCACATGTTCGAATTCGGCAATGCGCTCATCGATCAGGCGCTTGCAGACCTCCAATTCCTTTTGGCGCGTTTCCAGATTCTTGCGCGCTTCCTCCTTCAGGTTTTCGATACCGATATAATGGATGTTGTTCTTGCGCAGCACTTCCTGTTCCAGATCGGAGGGTATGGCAAGGTCGACAATGACCTTCTGCGAAAGGTCGGAGCCGATAAGCTGCCGATAAAGTCTGTTGTTAATGATGGGTTGCGAAGCGCCCGTGCAACTGATAATGATGTCGAAGGGCTCGTTAAAGTCCTTCAACTTGCTGAGTGGCAAGCCGATCCCCTTCAGTGATGCGGCCAACTCCTCGGCCTTTTCTACGGTGCGGTTGAAAACGGTCACTTTACCAAAAGGCGCCTTGCGCAGGTATTGGGCCATGGTCTGGTTGGTCTGTCCAGCCCCGATAAAGAGGATGTGCGGTGGATGATCGATCTCCACTTCGCGCATTTTCCGGTATGCCAACGACACCACCGAAACAGGATTCTGCGCTATCTGAGTCTGTGTGTACACCTGCTTGGCCGTTTCTATGGCCGAACGCACCAACAGCCGGAAACGGTCGCCCGTAAGCCCGAGTTTGCTGCATTTCTCGTAGGCTTCGCGCACTTGGGTAATGATCTCGCGTTCGCCTACCACCAACGAATCAATGCTGCTTGACACATAGAACAGATGCTGAAGCGAACGTTCGCCTTCAAGCACGCGGCTATGGCCCGTGGCCCAATCAATCTCCGCTTCGGTCCATTCAGAATTGAAGGCCTTGAAAAAGCGTTTTCTGAACGATTCGTCCACCTCTTGATCGGAAACCATCATGAACTCCACCCGGTTGCAGGTAGAGAGGTAGAGCAGTTCTTCCAACTCCAATTCACTTTTTAGTTTGGATAAGCGCTGCTGCAGGTCTCCATCTTCAACATGCAACCTGCCAATGTCTTTCAACTCGGTGGTCTTGTGCGTAAAGGCGATGGTTTTGAAAAGCTCCATAAGGTTCTGGCTTCGCTGCGCGAAGATCGTTCAGCATTCTGTTTGCCGTGTCATGGAAATGTCATGGAATAAAAATGGCCGCCCACTTTAGCAGGCGGCCTTTCTGTCAAACACGAACAACGAATATTACTTTTTCAACAGATCGCGGATCTCTCCCAACAGTACCTCTTCATTGGAAGGAGCAGGTGGAGCGGCAGGAGCGGCTGGGGCAGCTTCTTCCTTCTTTTTGGCAGCATTCATGGCCTTTACCAACATGAAAATGGCGAAGGCGATAATGATGAAGTCAAAAGTTACCTGAATGAAGTTGCCGTAGTTAACGGTCACCGCTGCGGCCGTTTCAGCTCCGCTGGCATCCACCACCGCTTCGCTCAGCACCAATTTAAGGTCGGTAAAGTTTACACCACCTATGAGCAGACCCAAAGGCGGCATGATCACATCACTCACAAAGGAAGCTACGATCTTCCCGAACGCACCACCGATAATGATACCGATGGCCATGTCCATTACGTTGCCTCGCATGGCAAATTCTTTGAATTCTTTCAGCATATTCAATTGGTTTTAAGGTTAAACAGCACCAAAATAAAGCGTGAAGATGTTAAGTTCACCACACGGCACTTGGAAGTTATCACCACCGATCTTTGAGATGTACTTTTGGTGCATGTTCCGAATACTTCTTTCATCCTTATTGGTGGTATGGTGCGCTTGGGTGCAGGCGCAATCGCTTCAACTTACAGATTCAAGTGAGGTCAGTTTGGTCACCTGCGGTCCCGGAGAGGAGTTGTATGAGGCCTTTGGTCATACTGCCATTCGGGTGCACGACCCCTTGAAAGGCTTTGACGTGGTTTTCAACTACGGAACCTTCGATTTCAATCAACCCAATTTCTATTGGAATTTCGTTACCGGACGGTCCATGTATATGCTGGCCACCAACCGCTACTCCAATTTTGTGAGGTCTTATGAGTATTACAATCGTTCGGTAAGAGAGCAGTTTCTGAATCTTAGTTTGGAACAACGCCAGCATTTACTGGACCGGTTGATGTGGAACGCGCGACCCGAAAACCGCGAATACCTCTATGATTATTTCTTTGATAATTGCTCCACCCGTCCGCGCGATGTGATCCTGGAAGCGTTGGAGGGTTCCGTAGGATTCGACACAACGTATCTGCCAGATGATCGACTTTCCATTCGCGAACTCACGGACCTGTACATCATAAAAAGCCAGCCTTGGGGCGACCTTGGCATAGACCTGTGCCTTGGAACACGTATCGATCAGCCGGCCACGGCCATGCAATACATGTACTTGCCCGAAAAACTGGAAGAGGCTTTCGACCATGCCTATATTGTAAAGGATGGGGTTCAGATTCCGCTGGTGTCGCACAGACAGACTACGTATCAGGCCCAGAAGGTGGTGGAGGAGAAAAGCTGGTTTGTGCCGCAGATCGTTTTTGTGGCCCTGTTGCTTATCAGTGCGGTTTTCCTCACCATTTTCCGTGTGGCCGGAAAGAGCACCCGCATTTTTGATGGACTGGTTTTCATGATAACCAGCTTTATCGGTTTCAACGGGGTGTTCCTGTGGTTTTTTACCAACCACTACGCTGCAGATTTTAATTGGAACATTCTGTGGGCATTACCAACCAATGCCATTTTCGGATTTGCCATTATGAAGAAGCAACGTCCGGTTTGGACCCGATTCTATGCGCTCTTTCTGATTGTGCTCTATGCCGGAATGCTGATCGGCTGGAATTACATGCCGCAGTTGCTGCATTTCTCGCTCAAATTCCTTGTGCTGCTATTGTTGTTCATAGCCGTGGGTGTGTTCAGAATGAGCGGCAGGAAACCAGTGCTCAGGAATGCGCCTGAGCGATCTTAATGCGCATAACCGTTGCAATGCTCAGTGCCCGTTCTTTCATCAAATGGGCTTTTGGGCCCGAGAAATGATCGTCCACCGTTCGGTTAAAATGATCAAGCCACGTATCGAAGTGCGCAGAACTAAGGGCATGTTTGGCATGTAGCTGCATGTGAACATTCATCGGGTTTCCAGAATAGTTTCCTGTACCGAACAATTGCGCCTCCCAAAAATCCGTCAGGTGTGGCAGGTGCGTTTCCAGATCGATCTTGGCCACATCGGTGAACAGGAAACGGATGGAATCGTCTGCCAACAGCCGCTCGTAAAAGGCACGCATCAGCATGGCCAGATCGTCTCTGTCAGAAATGTCAGGTTTGGTCGTGTTGCCGTATTCCATTCAGATTCTCAAAGGAAATTCGTTTGGATCTCAACTCGTTGGCTTCCATTTTACCAATGAGCTTTTCAATCGCACAACGATAATCCTCAAACAGCGACCGTAAACTGATGATCAGCACCTTTTGATCCATTCGCAGGTGGAGTTTTCCTTGGTCCTCAATTCTTAGGAGATCGGATGGGATCATGCTGTGCGCCAGATGACTGCGCAGCTGAGAGTAGAGGTCAATGTTGCGGTGTGCCACCAGATATTCGGCCGAGAAAAGTTTGCGTAAGGCAAGTTCGAACCTTTTTTTGCCTTGACCTTTTGCTTTATAGGGCAGCTCATCGAGCAGCGCACCGGCAGTTTCTATGCCATTGGCAATGGCCATTAAAAGGTGAAGCCGCGCATTGGCGGCTTCGATCTTTTCAATTTCCTCAAGCAGGTATCGCTTTGCGAACTCTTTGGAATCCAACAGTTTCAATTTGTAACGATGACAAGCACCTTTGAATTTTGCCAAA
>JBJOHR010000077.1:0-4693 GCA_046047575.1 Bacteroidota bacterium
CGCTGCGTTGGTCCTTCTTCAGAAGACTGATAGAAGAAGTTCTTTCCCTTGGCATCTACTCCGTAAAACTCGGTCACATCCCACTGACCGGATGTAAGTTGCACCTTCTCATTGCCCGCCACATCGTAGAGGTACAGGTGGTTGTATCCGTCCTTCTCGCTGCTCCAGATGAATTCCTGCGAATCAAGAAAGGTGAGATTGTCGGCTATGTCAATGTAGGTTTCTGATGATTCTTTGAGCACCACGCGGGTCTTACCCGTAACGGCATCTGCCAACAACAACTCCAAGCGGTTCTGAAGCCTGTTCATTCTCTGAACCGATAAGGTTGACAGGTCTTTGGTCCATTTGATGCGAGGAATGTAGATGTCGTCCCTTTCGCCAATGTCCACTTTCACTTTCATTTCGCGATCCATGTGGTAGATGTACAACTGAACCTTGGAATTGGCCTCTCCCGCTTTCGGGTATTTGAACTTGTATTCTTCTGGGTACAATTGACCTTTATAGGTGGTCATTGAGAACTGTTTCACATCCTTCTCATTGAACTCGTAATAGGCTATGAAGCGCCCGTCTGGCGACCACTGAAATGCCTTGGTAAAGGCGAATTCCTCTTCGTAAACCCAATCGCTCATTCCGTTGATGAACTCATTGTGCTTGCCATTGCTGGTGATCTGAACAGTCTTCTTGGCGTCAAGGTCTTCCACAAAAAGGTTGTTCTCAAAAACGTAAGCAACCTGGTTGGAAACGGGAGAGAAGGTGGCGTGGTAAACATGCTTTCCGGCTGCCAGTTCTTTCAGTTTCCTGTCGGTTCTATCGAAGGCGAAATAGCGATAACTGGCCGAATGGCGATAAAGTGCCTCTTCTTCGGTGGCCAATAAGAGCTTTGTTTCCGACCTGTTGAACTCGTATTCATCAATTTTGAGCGTGTCGCCATTGAGTACCAGATCTTTGGTTGAGACAATGGTCTCTACCGGAGAGCCCGTCTCGTAACTGTACTTCTCAACCCCCCCATTTTCCAGAACGGTGTAATGGATCCCGTCATTCAACGAACGGATACCGTAAACCCCTTCGGGCGTAAACTTGGGTGTGGTCCAAATGTCGTTCAGCGTTATCTGCGCTTGCGCCCAAACACCGACAGTGTTGAAAATGATGAGAAAAACTAAACCAGACCTTAACAGTTGTGGCGACATGTGGAAGTTACTTTTGCGTTAAGTCGATCAAAACTAATCATTACATGACTTACGGTCAGACCACACCCGAATTCCAAAACAAATTGAAGTCCATTGTAGGAGCCCAAAACTTCTTCATAGACGAAGAAACCTTGACCACACATGCTTCTGACCATACCGAAGACCATGTTTTTATGCCACAGGTGGTGGTCATGCCCGGTACGGCCGAAGAAGTGGCTGCCGTGCTGAAACTGTGCAATGATCACGTCATTCCTGTAACTCCACGAGGTGGCGGAACTGGACTGAGCGGTGGCGCACTTCCGGTGAAAGGCGGTGTGGTGGTGGCCATGAAACGCTTCAACAAGATCCTTGATATTGACGAATTGAACTTGCAGGCCACGGTAGAACCCGGTGTGATCACAGAGGTTTTTCAGGATGCAGTGAAAGAGAAAGGCCTCTTCTACCCGCCCGACCCAAGCAGCAAGGGAAGCTGTTTTCTGGGCGGAAACCTGGGTGAGAATGCCGGTGGTCCGAAGGCGGTGAAGTATGGCGTAACGCGCGACTACGTGATCAACATGCAAGTGGCGTTGGTTACGGGCGAACTGATCTGGACAGCCGCCAATGTGTTGAAGAATTCGACAGGCTATAACCTTACCCAGCTCATGTGCGGCAGCGAGGGAACCTTGGGCATCATCACCAAGATCGTGTTCAAACTTCGGCCCCACCCTACTCGCGATGTAACGCTGCTCGTTCCCTTTGCCACGGCAGAGGAAGCCTGCAGAGCTATTTCGGGCATTTACATGGCCGGTATTACACCATCCAAAATGGAGTTTGTAGAACGCGATGCCATCATTCACACCATGAAGTATGTAGATGAGGTGCTGAGCCAGCCCGTGTCCATCGATCTGCCCGATCACATCAACGCCCATCTGATCATTGAGTTGGATGGCAACGATGATGAGGTGCTGATGCAGGAGGCCGAGAAGATGGTGGGTGTGTTGGAAAACTATGAGATCGGAGAGGTCTATTTTGCGCAGAGTGCAGAGGAAAAAGATGGCCTGTGGCGATTACGCAAGAACGTGTCTCCGGCTGTGAACTCATATACCTTGACCAAAGCGGAAGATGTGGTGGTGCCACGAGGAAATCTGCCTGCGTTGGTCACGGCCATTAAAGAAATTGGCAAGCAATACGGCTTCAATTCGGTCTGTTTCGGTCATGTTGGCGATGGCAACCTGCACGTGAACGTTCTGAAAGAGGAAATTGACGATGCCTACTGGAACAACGAAGTCAACAAAGGCATTGCGGAGATCTTTAAGGCAGTGGTGAAACTGGGCGGAACGCTTTCGGGCGAGCATGGCATTGGCATTGCCAAGCGGCCCTACATGCATTTGGCCATGGCCGAAAAGAATCTTGATCTGATGCGCGGCATTAAGGCCGTGTTCGACCCCAAGGGCATCCTGAATCCGGAGAAGATCTTCTGAGCTTTTTAAGTGACGAATGATGAGTGACGGGCGAAGAGAAGATCCATGAAAAAGGGCGGCATCTGTCGATGTCGCCCTTCACTTTTCTGCTCGTTTCATTTATGGTGTGGGATTTTCCGGTTCTGATGGCGTAGTGCCACTGCTCTTATTCACCTCAAATCCGTAATCGCCCAAATGTTGCTCATTGCCCCTGAAATTACCCAGAAGAATATCGCGTGAACGGGACACATAATTGAGCACCGTTCCCAGCGTATTGCTGTTCTGATCCTTTCTATGGCCAAGCAGACTGTCGCGGTCTTCGGTAGCCGTTTCTGCATCCTTCCGAAGCTTTTTCGCCTCCACATTCTTCTTCTTGGCATCTATCACCAATTGTTCGAACTCGGCCATGTTCAAGCCCGCAATGGGGCTGTTGGCAGGATCTTCGTTGTGCTTCAGAACAATCCCTTCGCCCAACTCAATGAGCTCTTCAGGATTACGGGGAATCACCACCCGTGCAGTTTTCTTAGCCATTTCAATACCGTTTTAAGTGAGTCTTTCCAGGATGGCAAACCCTGTCGGAGATTTTCTCCTTTCCTTCATAACATTGGCCGGGCCTGCTTTATTATTCGTCCATTGTAAAAAAGTGTGAAAATGTTCTACTACAGAGCCAAACGACTGAACAACAGAGCTTTGAAATCCAACTTTAGCAATCAACAGCACTCCCAACAAGCTCATAAGTGCAACTGTTGGATTCAACAGTTCTACTGTCGGAATCAACTATGCTACTGCGGAATTCTAAAGTACTCCTGTTGAAATGAACTATGCTCCCGTAGCATTCAACACTGGTGCTGTCGGATTGTGCAGTGGTGCTGTTGAATGTTGCAGTACGGGTGTAGAAGTCAACAGTAGTGGTGCAGGGCTTTGCAGGGCGGGTGTTGGGCTGTGATGTTGGGGTGGAGGGCTGTGATGTTGGTGTGAGGAAATCTAATTGAACAGAGTTCTTCCTAATAGTGTAAATTTATACTGCTTAATTGAAGCTCTGAATGAAGCAACTTGCCGTTCTCATTATTTCTCTTCTGTTGGCTGAGCTTTGTATGGCACAGTTTGCAAACCACACTCAGATATCACCGATATCAAAGCGCGTGAGAAGTGCCCACGGTGGAGATATGGACGGTGACGGTGACCTGGATGTGGTTGCATCTTCAATGAATGATGGTAAAGTAGTTTGGTACGAAAATGATGGTCAAGGAAAGTTCATCGATCACCATGTCATTCTGGATACTGATGAGGCATACAGGCTGATAACTGTCTTCGATTTCGATTACAATGGCTTTGCGGACATTATCACAGGGGGTCATGTTAACGGTGATTCACAGACCAGGTTGTGGCTGAATCAAGGTCTGACAATAAGCAGTCCCGTGGTTCTCAATTTGCCTACCAATTTCAGCTCCATTTCAAAGATTTATTCTTTTGATGTGAACGTTGACGGTTATATGGATGTCGTATTGGTGCACGGAGACATTTTTGCCCAATTAGAAAGAGTCTGCTGGTTGAAGAATAATGGATTGGGCGAATTCACCGAGACAATTGAAATATCGATTCCGATCGGTAGTGATATCGACAACGTGTTTGACTTTAACGGTGATTCTCTCGTTGATGTTTTCATAGAAGTTTCGTCTGATGAATTGGTTTGCTTAGTGAATGATAGCGCTGGGTATCTCTTTCATTTGGAAACCTTGCCGTATGGAATTGAAACAGTGCACGGTTCTGGCGATATGGACAATGATGGTGATCTTGACCTTGTGGTAAGAGGGTCTGAGGCTGGCACAAGTTCACCGATATTATGGCTAAAGAATGACGGAACGGGGCATTTTACCACCTCACACACCTTGGTTAGCAGCTCGGCAAACAATGGATATGGTGTCAAGGTGCTTGATCTTGACGGACTGCCAGGACCTGAGGTACTAGTTCCGAGGGGTGGATTGCGGCTGTACCATGGTTCCAATACCAATTATACCATGCTGACAGAACTCAGTGCACCCCTAAAAACCTTGGAGTTCCAAGACT
>JBJOHR010000078.1:0-15616 GCA_046047575.1 Bacteroidota bacterium
TTGAAGCGTATCGATCACACCATAAAGCTACGCGTGCTTTATTGAGTGCTCCGTTTGTTCAGAATTACCAATGCCGCAATGACACCCGGCACCCAACCAGCACAGGTTAGGATGAAGGTGATGAGTATGGATCCGCAACCTTGGTCATAAACAGCAAGCGGTGGAAACAGAATGGAAAGAAGCACGCGGCCTAGCGACATGGAACTTGGTCAGGAGAACAATTCTTTTTTCAGAGCAGCCATTTTAATGGCGGTAATGGCAGCTTCGTCACCCTTATTTCCGTGAATTCCACCGGCTCGGTCGAGGGCCTGCTGATGTGTGTTTGGAGTCAGAACTCCGAAGATCACGGGTAGGTTGTACTTGATATTAAGTTCTGTTAAGCCGTTGCTGACCGCATTACAGATGAAATCAAAATGCTTGGTTTCTCCCTGAATCACCACACCAATGCATATAATGGCATCAAATTCCCCACGCTCGGCCATTAATTGGGCACCGAGTGTCAGTTCAAAACTGCCAGGAACGTTTCTCCTAACAATATCGTCCTCTTTTGCACCGAATTTTATCAGTGTCTGTTTTGCACCTTTAAAAAGTGACTCTGTAAGTTCAGTGTTCCAATCACTGACGACCACTGCAAAACGCATCCCTTCGGCCGAAGGAACCGACTCCGCATTGTAAGAAGAAAGATTTTTGAGAGCCGAGGCCAAATCAGTTCAGATTTGCTTCTGCTCTGGCAATGAATTTTTCAGCGTTTCTACCCTCGTTACTGGTAGGGTAGTTTTCCTTTACCTGAGTGTAATAGTCTATGGCCTTGTCGAAGTTTCCTCCTTTTTCTGCCGCCAAACCTGCTTTCTGTAGGTAGATTGGTGTGGTGAAATCGTTTTCATTGGCATCTACTGCCTTTTCATAGTAGTTCAGTGCCTCATCAATTTCGCCCAACTCCATGTAAGCATCTCCAGTAGCACCCAATGCTACGGCTCCCAACATTTCACCGGCTCCGTCAAATGAATTCAACTCCTCGATTGCAGCCTCAAAATCACCAGTGCGTAGGTAGCAGATGCCAGCATAGTAATGTGCTAGATTTCCTGCAGAGGTATTACCGTATTCATCCGCAACATCCAGAAAACCGAGGTAGTTGCCTCCATCTCCGTTGAGAGCCAACTGAAAACTGTCCTTCTGAAAGTATTGCTCTGCCATGAACATCTGACCGTGAGCTTCTTCTTCCAGTGGTCCAAGATAAACCTTGTTGTAAGCATAGAATCCAACAATGACAGCAACAGCTACTCCAATAAAACCGAGGATAGCGTTCTGATTGGTGTTGATGAAATCTTCCGTTTTCGAGTAAACCTCTTCAACGTCAACAATTACTTCGTCTTTCTCTGCTTCTTTGGATTTCTTGGCCATCTTCGATTTTTTCGAAGCGCAAAAATAGTATTATTTCAATTGAAAATGTAGGGATTCAGTTGGCTGAAACATTGGCTGTATTCCGCTTGGCATAAGGGTTTCGTTACATTTGTGTCCGGCTGCAAAACATGTATCTCAAACAACTGTCACTGGTCAATTTTAAGAACATTTCCGGGGTCGATCTGGCTTTGGGAAAGAAGTTCAATTGTTTTGTTGGCAACAACGGGTCTGGAAAGACCACGCTGCTAGATGCAGTGCATTATCTATCCATGTGCAAGAGTTTTCTGAATCCTGTTGATAGTCAGAATATCAAACTGAATCAGCCCTTTATGGTGGTCAGTGGGACGTTTGAGAAGTATGGAGAACAGGAATTGGTTTATTGTGCGCTGAAACAAGATGGAAAGAAGCAGTTTAAGAAGGATAAGAAGGAGTATAAGCGACTTATCGATCATGTTGGCCTGTTCCCTTCAGTGATCATTGCACCTACCGATGCAGACATCATAAATGGAGGAAGTGAACTGCGGAGAAAGTTTATTGACAGTGTTGTTTCTCAGCTGGACAGAGCTTATCTGGAGAATCTGGTTCAGTACAATAAGGCCTTGCTACAGCGTAATGCTTTGCTGAAATACTTCAGGGAGAACAGGGTCTTCCAGCCTGATTCGCTTGATGTTTGGGATGTGCAATTGGCTGAACGTGGTCAGTTGATACATCGTAGAAGGGTTTCTTTTCTGGAAGATTTCATTGAAGCATTCCGTTCCTTTTACAAAACCATTTCCGGTTCCGTTGAGGAGATCGGATTGGTATATGAGAGTCAATTGACGGACGCAGACATGCTTCAGTTATTGAAAGACAACGTGGAAAAAGACCGCATGGCCACTTACACCACGGTAGGCATCCATAAGGATGACTTGAACCTAACAATCAATGGGTTTCCTCTTAAAAAATTCGGGTCGCAAGGACAGCAGAAATCAACTCTTGTAGCGCTCAAGTTGGCGCAGTTCAGAGTGATGCACGAAAAGAGTGGAATTGCCCCACTTCTTCTGTTAGACGACATCTTCGATAAACTGGATGATGATAGGGTAGGGCAGATGCTAAAATTGGTAGGTGGAAAAGACTTCGGACAGATCTTCATAACCGATACGCATCCAGAGCGTGTGGCTGAACTTTTAAAAGGCGAAAAAGACGTTAGGGTTTTTCCCATTTCGAAGGGTGAGATCAAGGTTGAATGACCCCTAATTGTGACAATTGTAATCGATTTACAGTTGTAAAGCCATAATTTTTCTTCTGTAATTTACGATTGTAATATTTTCATTATTAATTATTGACAATCAATATATTATGATTGTTTATGTCTAGCAATAATTGTCACTGGATTGAAATGATCCGTGTTGAGTGGTAATCTGGAAATGGCGGTCGGCCCGTAGATCGGTTTACATTTGTAACGACATGGAAACCATTACCGAAAGACTCCTTAAGATCATGGAAGACGAGGGCCTATCATCGTCCCAAATGGCTGACAGAATTGGTGTCCAAAGGAGTGCCATAAGCCATATATTATCGGGTAGGAACAAGCCTAGTTTGGACTTCGTTCTAAAGGTCTTGGAAAGCTTTCCGAATGTATCTTCAGAGTGGTTGCTAAGGGGACAAACGGAGGCTCGAAATTCCAGCGTTTCAGATGAGCATGGATCGCCCCAAGATGAGTCCATAAAGATGCTAGGAAATGGGAACGGTAAAGTGGTTGAAAAGGTGCTGATATTATACACTGACAAAACCGTGGAAGAGTATCGGAAGTAAACAATATGCCAGTGGCTATTTTTGCCACTATGACAAAAAAGGAACGCTTCGAACAGGTCATTGCCTATTTCCAGGAGCAAATGCCTACTGCCGAAACCGAGTTGCGTTATTCCAATCCGTATGAACTTTTGGTAGCTGTGATCCTTTCTGCGCAATGCACCGATAAGCGCGTGAATATGGTAACACCAGCACTATTTGAACGTTTTCCGGAAGCTGAAAGCTTGGCTGCGGCATCATCCGATGAAGTATTTACCTACATCAGAAGCATCAGTTATCCTAACAATAAGGCCAAACACTTGGTGGGAATGGCCAGAATGCTGGTTGAGGATTTTAAGAATGAAGTTCCATCGGATGTAATTGAACTGCAAAAGATGCCAGGCGTGGGAAGAAAAACTGCCAATGTCATTGCATCTGTGGTGTATGATAAACCCGCCATGGCTGTTGATACGCACGTGTTCCGTGTTTCGGAGCGACTTGGGCTTACCACCAATGCCAAAACTCCCTTAGCAACCGAAAAGCAGTTGGTAAAATACATTCCAAACGAATTGATCTCAACTGCTCACCATTGGCTCATCCTTCATGGGCGGTATGTATGCTTGGCCAGGAAGCCTAAGTGTGAGAAGTGCGGTCTGACCACGAGTTGCAAGTATTTTCAAAAGAATTTTCCATCGTAAATACCTTACGTTCTGCCCTCTTAGACTTGCAATCAAAGTGGAAAACTTGGTAGCTGAACGGTCGGAATTCGAACCTAAATAACGTTACTTTGGTCTTCCACCGAATAGGGAGCGGTAAGCATTGAACAGCAAGATCGATATGAGTATAGTTACATTGAAAGAAGGAGACAAGGCACCTGCTTTTTTAGGCAAGGATCAGAATGGTAAACCCATTTCGTTGTCCGATCTGAAAGGAAAGCGTGTCATTCTGTTCTTTTATCCGAAGGACCTGACACCCGGTTGCACGGCTGAAGCCTGTAATCTGGGTGAGAATTACAGTGACCTGCAGAAGCGCGGTTTTGAGGTGGTTGGGGTTTCTGCCGACAGTGATAAGCTTCATCAGAGGTTCATTGAAAAGTACAGTCTGCCGTATACCCTTATTGCCGATACCGACCTATCGGTCATCAAAGCCTTTGGTGTTTGGGGACTGAAGAAATTCATGGGAAAGGAATATGATGGCATTCACAGAACCACCTTTGTCATCGGTGCGGACGGAATCATCCAAAAAGTAATTACAAAGGTCAATACCAAGGACCACACGGACCAGATCTTGAACGAACTGGGCGAATAATAACTTCAATTAAGTAAAAAGACAATTATGGCAAAAGACGAGAAAGCAGAGAAAATGAAGGCCTTGCAAATGGCCATGGACAAACTAGAAAAGGCGCATGGAAAGGGTTCCATTATGCGCATGGGCGATTCTGCCATTGTAGATGTGGATGTGATACCAAGCGGCTCAATCGGATTGGACATTGCCTTAGGAATAGGCGGATATCCAAGGGGGAGGATCGTGGAGATCTACGGACCTGAATCCTCTGGTAAGACTACCTTGGCCATACACGCCATTGCCGAAGCCCAAAAGCAGGGCGGCATAGCAGCTATGATCGATGCAGAGCATGCCTTCGACCGATTCTATGCGCAGAATCTGGGTGTTGATATCGATAACCTATTGATATCGCAGCCAGACAATGGCGAACAGGCCTTGGAAATTGCGGAGAACCTTATACGTTCAGGCGCCATAGATATCATCGTTATCGATTCGGTTGCGGCCCTGACACCAAGAAGTGAGATAGAAGGAGAAATGGGAGACAGCAAAGTTGGTCTGCAGGCTCGTTTGATGTCGCAGGCACTGCGAAAACTGACCGGCACCATCAGCAAAACAGGTTGTGTGTGCATTTTCATCAACCAGCTGAGAGAGAAAATTGGCGTAATGTTCGGGAACCCGGAAACGACCACAGGTGGTAATGCCCTGAAGTTCTATGCCTCCATCCGATTGGACATAAGAAGATCGGGTCAGATCAAAGAAGCTGAAGATGTGACAGGGAATCGGGCCAAAGTGAAGGTGGTCAAGAATAAAGTTGCGCCTCCTTTCCGAAAGGCAGAGTTCGATATCATGTATGGCGAAGGAATATCCAAAGTGGGTGAGATCGTGGATCTGGGTGTTGAGCACGGCATTGTTAAGAAAAGTGGTTCTTGGTTCAGTTATGGAGAAACACGTTTGGGACAAGGGCGCGATTCTGTGAAAGAACTGCTTCTTGATAATCCTGAACTGTTGGAGGAACTGGAAAAGAAGATAAAGGATACCATCAACGGGGTTGTTCCGGCTGCGTGATGAGGTTTGCAAGCGTGATGTTCTTGGTGCTTACGGTTCTGGTAGGCTGTAAAGAGAACCAACAGACAAATGCCGAAGCCACGGAGCCAGTTGTTGCGCAGGAGGAATTTCCAGGTCAGATCAAACTGGACAGCCTTACTGCCCTGCTGGATAAGGACCCGAACAATGCCAAGCTGCTGAACGAGCGTGCCAAGGTCTTCTTGGAGGTCGACCAGGTGAATTTTGCCTTGGCCGATGTGGGAAGAGCGTTGCTGCTTGACAGTTCTGTTGCGTCCTACTACCTTACCATTTCCGATGCCTATTTCAGATTGAACAAGCCGAACAAGTGCAAGAATGCGCTCTTGAAGGCGGTGAGTTTGCAGCCGGAATTCACCGAGCCGCTTTACCGTCTGGCGCAGTTCGAACTGTATTTGGGCAATCACCAGCAGAGTATCAATTACGCCAACGACATGTTGAGGATAGATGCTCGGGACGACAGGCCGTTCATGGTTAAAGGTCTGTGCTACAAGGAACTGGGCGACACCACCAAGGCCATTCAGAACTATCTGGAGGCGGTTACCGAAAACCCGGACAATTACGATGCCTATGTGGAATTGGGCATACTGCATTGGGCCAAGAAAGATCCGCTGGCTGAAGGCTACCTGAAAAGCGCGCTGGACATACGCCCCAAGGGCATTGATGCCCTATACACCCTTGGTATGCAATACCAGAACACTGGAAAGCTGAATGAGGCACTTGAAACGTACACACAGATCATTGCTATTGACAGCAGCTACAGCCCTGCTTATTTCAACATGGGCTATGTGCAATATCAGGAACTGCAGCTTTACGATGAGGCACTTACCAACTTTGACAAGGCGGTGCAGGTGAATCCGAAGTATTATCAGGCCGTTTATATGCGTGGATTGTGCTACGAGGCAAAGGGAGATTTGGCCAAGGCCAAGCGAGAATACTCCTACGCCATTGAACTGAATCCTAACTACGGTAAGGCGGCCGAGGGACTTAAGCGTTTGCTCAGCAAATTGTGAGATCGGATGATGGCATGTTTCTTGTCTTGCACGCAGCCATTCAATTTCTAACTTTATCGCTCAAATAACGACCAATTATGAAAACCTATTTATTCGGACTTATCATTCTGTTTGCTGTTCCAACGGCAAGCTTGGCGCAGGACAACTCCATGTGCGACAACCTGAAAAAGGTAGTGGCATCATCGCAGGATTATTTTAAAGAACTGAGAGGAGAAGAGACCACTTTGGATATACGCGGTGTGTCTAAGCCTTATCAAAAATCGAACGTAGCCATTAAGGAAGGAGCCGAGATGCTGATAACCGCGGACGAAATGTATCCTGAGGCCATTACGTATCTGTCAGAAAGCAGATTCATTTCCCCAGAACTGCAAGCTGCCTATGAAAAGTTGAAAAAAGAGATAACCGAATGCTTGGGAGACGAGTGGGTAGTGACTGAAAAGGACAAGACCAACGATATCTTTCTGGAAGACACGGAATACAAAAAGTACATCTTGAAGGAGAACAAGAAGGGAAAGAAAGTGAAGATCGAATTGTACATGTACAACCAACGAGAACTCAACAAATGGGTGGTTGAGCTGAAGATATTCGGTATAGGAAGGAATATTTAAGCTGAAAGCTTGGAAGAGAGCCTCTCCGCCACAGGCGGAGGGGCTTTTTTGTTTCTACGCTTTCCTGACGAACAATTGTGCGGTCTCGTATTTGACGACAACGATCTTCTCTCCTTTTTCAATATAGCCCGTAAGGGCGGTAGCATCGTATGTATCGTCTTCAATGATCACTTTGCCTACTGGACGGAGTATAGTGGAGGCGACACCTTCCTTTCCGACCAACTGCGCCTCGCTGGCGTCAACGCCAAGAAAGCCATCCTGCTTGTTCTGAACATCGGCCAGCACCAACGAACTGAGCGCAATGGTGGTGAGCAGTTTCTTGGCCAAGTAGAACGAGCCGAAGAAGCCGACAACAGATGAAAGCATGACGGTAAGGAAGGCTACCATGATCTCGGAAGGCATGGTGAATTCGAAATCGAAGCCCACGTTGCCTACCAGACTGAGAATGAGCGAGGTAACTATGAGTGCGGCACCGGCAATGCCTGCAACGCCAAAGCCCGGTAGCACGAAAATCTCGACTGCCAACAGAACGATACCGATCAGGAAAAGGATCACTTCCCAGTTTTCGGCAAGTCCTTCCAGATAAAGCGGGGTGAAGTAGAGGAGAGCGGCAATACCGGCTGCTGCCAAGGGAAACCCGACTCCAGGTGTCTGTAGTTCGAAGTATATGCCGCCAATGATGACCATGATGAGAATGCCGCTCACGGCAGGATTCACCATCCAACCGATAAAGGTCTCCAGAGCAGTGACCACGAAGGTTTTGAGTTCGTATTCGGGGTAACCGTTCTGTTCCAGCACCTCTTTTACCGATTCGTGCATGCCTTCGCAGAAACCATGTTGCATGGCCTCGATGGCCGTGAAGGTGAGGACCTTTCCCGAATCGGATACGCCATCGACCTTGATGGATTCATCTACCATGGCTTCGGCAATGTCCGGGTTGCGGCCCTGCGCCTCTGCGGTAGAACGCATGGTGCTGCGCATGTAGCTCTGATACTTGTCGGGCATGGCCTCTCCGGTCTGGTTGACAACCGTGGCGGCACCTATGTTGGCACCTTTGCGCATATAAATGCTATCGCACGCAATGGAAATGAGCGCTCCGGCCGAGGCTGCATTATTGTCAATAAAGACCCAAACCGGAATCTCGCTGTTCAGGATCCTGGTGCGCATGCTATCTGCATGAATGACCATGCCCCCATAGGTGTTCATGTGGATGAGAATGAGGTCGGCATTCCACTCTTGGGCCTCGGCAAAGGCCTTTTGCATTTTTCGCCACACTCCAGGACCGATCTCCTCCTTCACATCGAATTTGTAAACGCGCTTGGACGTGCTGGAGCCGACAGTTTCCTCTACCGCTATGGAATCGGTAGGAACGCTATCGTTCTGAGCGATGGTGGAAAGACAAATGAAGACTGAAAAAAGGAAGGAGAGGATGTATCGCATCATTTCATAAAGCTACGCAGAAGCGCCAGAAACTCGGTATGGATATGTGGGTTGGTGGCAATGATCTCTTTGGTAAAGATGGCTTCAGGTTCTCCAGAGAAATCGGTAACGATCCCGCCTGCTTCGCGAACGAGGAGAATTCCAGCGGCCACATCCCAAGGTGACAGAGAATATTCGTAGAACCCATCGAATCGGCCACAGGCCACATAGGCCAGATCGGTGGCGGCAGAACCCGGACGCCTGATGCCGTGAGAATGCTTCATCAAATGCTTGAAAAGAGCCAGATACTGGTCCAGCAGATGGTAATCGTAGTAAGGGAAACCAGTGCCGAGCAGGGAATCTTTGACCGTGGGAGCTGTTGAAACCTGAATGGCCGCCCCATTGAGGTAAGCACCACCACTTTTCCAAGCGCTGAACATCTCATTCTGATTGATCTCGTAGACAACTCCAATAAGCGGCTCTTTATCTTGCAGCAGGGCAATGCTTACCGCGAAAAAGGGCATACCATGTATGAAATTGGTGGTGCCATCCAAGGGATCGATCACCCATTTCAGCGGATTCTCATCCCGTGCTTCGGTTCCTTCTTCGGTAATGAAACCGGCTTGAGGAAGAATGGATCTCAGTTGTTGGACAATGCGTTTCTCTGAGGCCTTATCTACGTAAGAGACGAAGTCGTTGAGGCCTTTGGTCTCTACTTTCTGTTTGGAGAAGGTCTTCCGTTCGGTGAGTATGAACGCACCCGCCTCTCTTGCAACCGTTTCTACCTGTTGCGCCAATTGTTGGAGTTGTTCCGCGCGGAGATCCATCAGTATTTCACCAGTTTGGAGCCGAACTTTCTGATGGTTAAGATGCCTACCAGCCCCAATACGATGAGTATGGAGGAGATGATCTCTGCCTGTGTTATCCCGAAGCCAAGGATGTGGTATTCGTTATTGATCCGGATCTGTTCGATCATTAAGCGTTCGATGCCTGAAAGAAGGAGATACCACGAAGCCAGTTGTCCGGGCACGGTCCAACGCTTGCGCATGGCCCACAGAAAGCCAAAGATGCAGAGCGCCATGACGGTTTCGTAGAAGGGAGTAGGCCACGCATAGCCCGTGATGCTCTGGTAGCCCATTTGGGCGAAATCGGCCTTGAGGTCGATGCCCAGAACGTTGTTCGGGTAGTTGTAAGACCACATCCAATCGGGTAGGAAGCTCATCCATTCCGGTTTAGGCGCATCATTGGGTATTCCCCAGTCGCCATCGCCTGCGATCTGGCAGCCGATACGGCCAATTCCGTAGGCCAGCATGAGACCCGGCAGGGCAGAATCGGTAAGGTGGATGATGGGAATATTGTTCTTGCGGGCATAGTACCAAATGGCCGCGGTTGCACAGATGAATCCGCCAAGGAAGGACATGCCGCTGAAGGATAGGAGCGAACCTATGGGGTCGGCCATGAGTTCGTCCAAGTTCTCTAGGTTGTGGAAGAGTTTGGCACCCAGAATACCGAAGACGGCCGCCAGAATGGTAATGGTGCTTACGTGGTCGTTGGGTTTTACGGTCACTTCCACTTCTTTCGGTTCGGGCAGCGCGTTCCTTCTGTCTTCGTAGATGCGGGTACCTACGGAGAAGGCAGCGCCTAATAGTCCGCCCAAGAGGTTACCCTGTGTGGAGAGGATGTAAGCCTGTGGATTGATTGAAACCGTATCGAAGTTGAGTATAAGACCTACGAATTTGTAACCGACCAGAAAGCCGATGATGCCTGAGACGGCCATTTCGATGGGGGTGGACCTTTTGCCTATCCACACCATTTTTCGGATGGGGATGATAAGACCTTGGCGCTCTTTCCTTCTGAGTTCAGCGGCCAAGTTCATGCTGGCGGCCAGGAAGGCCAATGCCACCATCATTCCGAAACTCTGCACCAGTTTGAAGGGAGGTACGGAAAGACCGAAGAGGTCTAGAACGAGGTCGTAGAGTGTTGGGTACATGTGTTGCTTTTAGGCTTGAGCCTGCAAAGATGCATTTATTGTTGTGGAGGAAGGAATGAGAGCGGAAGAAGAAAAGGTTAAGGTGGTATCGGAAAACGGTGTTTTGGATGCGGTTGATGTTGGGATGATTAGCAATTAGTAATTGGCAATTAGGAATGAGGAGTTAGGAATTGGGTCCCGATAGTTATCGGGATAGTAATTAGGAATTAGGGACGGGAGAGGAGAATGGAGTGGGAATAGAAAAGCCCCGCCAATATTGGCGGGGCTTTTTTCAATGAATCAGAGGGTCTAACGCTGCTTTTTCTTCAGCTTATTCTGGTCTTTTAAGAGCTGCTCTATGAGTTGCTGCTGTGCATCATTCTCCGCCTTCAGCTCCTTCACCGCATTGATGAGCATGTAATCCAACGCTGTAGGGTCGTAGGTCAGATAAGGAGTTCCTTGATCAACTACTCGCTCGGTTCCGTCCTCATTCTCCATGACGGTCTGGCCAAAATTCTTCTCGACCACCATGTAAGGAGCCACTTTTTGAACATCCTGAGCAAGCACACCGACAAATCTGCGGCCATCGGAAAGCCCTGGCCAAACATCATTGTATCGGAACCAGACGGGATCGATCTTCAGCACTTCTTCCAGTCCGTCCGTATAATTCTCAATATCGGTTTTCAATCGTTTGTCCGAGATGGTGGTCCAAGAACCTCCTCCGGTCTTCAATGCACCTCCGACCACTTCAAGATCACCTTGTATCCATAGATCTTCGTCACCGCTAGCAACCGTGATGGATGGTGTGGTGATATCGCCAATTACGTTAGCCGCAGCATTAATGCTACCACCCATGTTAATGACCCCATTGGATGATGCTCCGATAAAGTCACCATTCTCAATCAGTGTTAAAGCTATTGTAGCTGTTGTGGCCTCTAGGTTACCTGCCACATCCAATTTGGATGATGGAGACGTAGTTCCGATACCAACATTTCCAAGGGTGTCTATGGCCATTTTTGTGTTACCACTGGAAAGTACGGTTCCAAAGTTGAAAGAAAGCAAGGACGATTGATTAAGCCCTACAGCCCATTTGTTGGTTGATGAAAACGTTTTGTTCTTAAAGAATATGGTCGCTTCGCCCCCTGAGCTGTGCGTATTCTCAAGCGTAATGGCAAGTGCTCCTTCTGCATTTGATGCAGACGCCAGATGCAGCAGTGAGCTTGGGGTACTTGTGCCAAGTCCGGTATTTCCATTTTTCAGAATGACCATGGCGTTGGAGCGAGAGCTACTGGATATCCCATTTCCTACCACAAATATTCTATCGGTTGAAGAGAATGTACTGCTTGATGTCGCAGTGTAGTCCGAATTAAATGTTCCTACTACTACCTCACTAAAAGAGCGAGCCAACAACTCATTTCCAATGGATACACTTGTTATGCCGGTCGAGTTATTCGCAAACCCAAAGGCGCCTGAATTTGTATTTGGAGTCATGTTGTCCACTCCAATTGAGTATGAGCCAAACCCATTCGATACATTATTCAAACCAAAGGCTACTGAACCAATTCCAATGAAATCATCATCCCAGCCGTTTCCATCAATCCTCCCTACTCTAAAGGCAGTTTTGTTTGGATACCACATCATTCTTACACCAGCGCCTTCAGTTGGTATAGTGCCCGATCCTGCTGTTCCAGTTGCCAAGAAGCCGTCATCACCCGCTACATGAAGTTTGGCTGTTGGTGTAGCAGTACCGATACCGATATTGCCTCCCAATTCGATCACGTCCGAATTGATGACCGCTACCGTTGAGCCATCGAATTTTGCCAAGAAGTTCTGTGTTCCGCTGGCGTTGATGGCCGGTCCTGTTGGTCCTTGAGGGCCTGTGGCACCTGTACTGCCTGTTGGTCCAGTTGGGCCAGTAGGTCCGGCAACTCCCTGAATACCTTGAGGGCCTTGGTCTCCGGTAGCACCAGTTGGTCCTACTGGTCCTTGTGGTCCAGCTGGGCCTGCTATGCCACCACTGGTATTCTGAGCCTGTGTGGTCAATTCTCCGGTGACAGGATCGATCATTACTGCATTCTGGCAGAAACGGGAGTAGGTGTTAACGGTATTTCCCGAAATATCTGCCGTGTAGATGTAACTGTCCGTTACGACTATGTCTACAATCCCAGCAGATGGTGCCGATGCAACCAACGTCATATCCGATGGGTCGGAAACATCATGCACGGTTATTCCGATGCTACCGCTACCGTTTGCCACATAGGCCAGTGGTCCGACAATTGAAATCGCTCTCGGTTGCCCACCGGTAGTGAATTCACTTGAAACCAGCGATGGATTCGCAGGGTTGCTCAAACTGTAGGAAGTCAACGTGTTGCCAATTGTAGACGCGAGAAAAAGTGTAGAACCACTGATTTCCATCGCAAACGGACCTTGAGGCGTGGCCACATTCGTCACAAAACTTGGCGAAGATGGATTAGAAATATTGAATACACCGATTGTATTGCTGTTGAAACTTGTCACGTAGGCGTGGTTTCCTGATACGGTTACAGAGGTTGGGCTACTTCCAACATTTACGGTAGAAAGAAGTGATGGTGAAGCTGGGTTTGAAACATTGAAAATGGATAGTGTGCTTGAACCGTTGTTCACCACAAAGGCGTTGTTCCCAGACATTAGAACATCTCTTGGCGAACTACCGGTACTTACAGTCGCCACCAATGGCATTGATGGTAGTGAGCCAATATCGAAAACAGACATGTTATTGCTGTTCTGATTGGTCACAAAAAGATGGTTCCCACTTATGGCCAACGCAGCGGGAGCCGTTCCTGTGTTCGCGGTGAATATCAACGCAGGGGAGGTTGGATCGCTCAGGTCAAAGACCGAAACCGTGTTGCTGGTCTGGTTTGCCAAGAAAAGTTTATCCTGATGATGGATGATTGCCACGGGAGCTGTGCCTGCGGTATTGGATGAAAGTTCATCGATGCATGCAATATTTTGTTCTGTGGAATACGAATCACCGAATAGGGATTGAGGCGTAACGTTTGCCCAACTGGCATTTCCATTGGCGTCAGATATAAGGATCTTGGAAGCACCCTCTGTTCCATCGACCAAGCGGGTTGTTCCTTCAACATGCAGTTTGGAAGTAGGTGTTGCCGTGCCGATACCTACGTTGGTGCCATCATTGAAAAGGTTACTGTTGGCCACCCAGGTTGAACCATCGTATCTCAGGGTTTGCCCTTCGGTACCTGCCACCAGCGGGCCTGTGGCTCCTGTAGGGCCAGTGGCTCCAGTTGCACCAGTAGCGCCTGTCGCTCCACCTGCCCCATTGGTACCAGCTGCTCCTGTAGGGCCAGTAGGCCCGGCAACTCCTTGTGGCCCTTGAGGACCAGCTGGACCTTGAGGCCCTGTTGCTCCAGGTGGATTATTTAGCAGATCGGCCAAGGTAACACCGCTCCAAGACGCGTTTCCAAATTCATCCCCCACTAAGACGCTTCCTGAAGTGCCAGCATTGAATGTCAATTGCAATGAATTTGTCTTGAAAGAACCCTGAATCTCAAGCTTCGCCTCAGGGGTGGTTGTTCCAAGCCCGATGTTACCGGTATTTGTAATCCTCATGCTGAGTTGCGAATTATTGTAAAAGTCTGTGTGATTGTCTTCCAATTGTTTGATTTCAGCAATGCCGGTGGAGGATACTCCCACATCAAATCCATCGAAAAGCGTGGTTCCCGTGGTAGCACCAGCGGTGAACTTGTGATAAGTAGCTGTTCCCGTGCCCTCGTCCTGATGGAGCTTGGATGTTGGTAAAAAACTGGAACCGATTCCGATACGGCCGCTGAAGTCTTGGATGGTTCCATCAACAAGGGTTGTACCGCTCCAGCGTGGTATTCTGTGAGTTGTAGTTGAGGATACCTGCGGATCCGTTTCTGGAGTAACGATGGTATTAGGATTTACCCAAGTTGCATTTCCGTTGGCATCACTTTTCAGAAGGAACCCATTTGCAGCTCCATTTGTCATCTGAAGATCGGTGGTCACTGTCTTACCAGCCACTTCCAATTTTCCAGTCGGTGAATTTGTTCCAACCCCAACGTTCGTCCCATTGTCAAACATCACCCCATCAAGCAACTGCCCAACACCTTGGCTCCAGCGAGGAACGATATTGTTCGTAACAGTAGATACTTCAGGATCCGATTCCAGCGTAGATAGGGTTGACCAAACAGCAAAGCCATTTCCATCAGATCTCAATACTTTGTCGACCCCCGCTCCATCAACCAACCGTATCTGGTTGGCCTTTATTCTGCCGTTCACCTCGAGTCGCTCTGTGGGTGCTGTAACACCTATGCCAACACGAGATGTGGCTGTTGCTCCAAGTACACCTTGGGATGTTCCGAGGACGATGCAATCATCACAATCGACAAACGATTTCGCCCCGATGGCCACGCGATTTGAAGCTGTTGCCTGTCCAGAGGTGGCACCATTGCCAATCAAAGTGTTATTGGTACCGTTGGTTATACTCGAACCAGCTCCAGTTCCAATCAATGTATTTCCAGAGGTGAAAAGTGCACTGCCGCCAGCCGAACTACCCAAAAATGTGTTGTTCTGTCCACCAGTGAAGGAGAAGCCGCTCAATGATCCGAAAAATGTATTGGAGTTGGATTGGTCCAGTTTTCCAGCACTTAGGCCGTTCACTTTAAAAACCAACGGCTGGTCGTCAGTAGTTCCAATAAAGTTCGTGCTCGCTGAGGTGCCTGAATTCCCAGATAGTCCCCAGAAAGATTGCGATGATGAGTCTATCCAATTCGTTCCTGTTCCTGTGCTGGAAAGTAATTGCCCGCTGGTCCCAGCATCGCCACTGGAGTCGATGTAGCGTCCGGTAACGCTGGCATCGCCCTTCACATCCAGTTTGAAAGCCGGGGCTGAGGTACCGATACCCACATTGGCATCATTGCCCAATACCACTGAGTTGCTCTGGGTGACCAGGGCATTGGCCCCGATGGCCGTGGCATTGGTAAGGGTGGCCGATCCATCGGCACTTCGTCCGATGTAGGTGTTGTTGGTGCCTGATGTGTTGGTCTTACCAG
>JBJOHR010000079.1:0-7321 GCA_046047575.1 Bacteroidota bacterium
GTTCCTTCAAAGTAACACAGGCTCGGATAGAGATAGATTGCTTTCTGGTTTGGCAGATTTGGGGAAGGAGCAACAGGCAATTCATAGATCAGATCGTGCGAGTAATTCTCCAATTCTACAACCGTAAGCTCGCATTTTACACCATCTTTCAGCCAACCTTCGCCATTCACCATCTGCGCATATTCGCCAACGGTCATGCCGTGTACCACTGGAATTTCGTGCAGCCCGACAAATGAGGAGAATTCCTTCTTCAGAACAGGGCCATCCACATAATGTCCGTTCGGGTTCGGGCGGTCGAGGATGATCATCGGAATTTTGTTCTCCGCACAGGCTTCCATCATATAGCTCATGGTGCTGATGTAGGTGTAGAACCGCGCACCCACATCCTGAATGTCGAAAATGACCACATCCAATCCTTCCAATTGCTTGGGCGATGGCTTGTAATTGCCTCCGTAAAGGGAAATGATCGGTAGCCCGGTCTTCGGGTCTTTGCTATCGGTGATCTTTTCACCCGCGCTGGCATTTCCTCTGAATCCGTGCTCAGGCGCAAAGGCGCATTTCACGTTCACACCCAACGACAGGAGCGTATCCACCAAATGTGTTTGCCCAATAAGTGAGGTCTGATTGGCAACAATACCAACGGATCTGCCTTCTAACATGGGAAGATAAACCTCCGTTCTTTCGGCACCCAAGCGCAAGGGTTTGCTCACTTGCTCTGAGCTGATCTCAGCAACTGCGGGCGCTGGTGCGGGAACCGGTTGAGCACAGGCCGAAAGCCACAGAACGGTAAGCAGATATTTGATAGTTTTAGCCATTATCCGTCTCACGAAGATTCTTTTCAGAGCAAGCTATTGAATACTTCCTTTTTTATTGCAAAACGCCTCATCCGTGCTGGTGGGCAGGCCGAAAGTAACACTATTTCGGGTACGCGTCCGATCGTGCGGATTGCCATTGCAGGAATCGCGCTTGGTCTGGCTGTGATGATCATTTCCATGGCCATTGTCACGGGTTTTCAGAAGGAGATAACGGATAAGGTGGTGAATTTCGGTGCCGATATCGTTATCACCGAATATTCCAATCTAAATGCCATAGAACCGCAGCCTGTTTCCAAACAGCAGGATTTCTATCCGAGTCTGACCGGATTGGATGGCATTCGACACATTCAGGTATTTGCCACCAAGGCTGGAATTGTGAAAACAGACGAAGAGATAGAAGGGGTAGTGGTGAAGGGCGTTGGAGGTGATTTCGATTGGAGCTTCTTTGAACGGCATTTGGTGCAGGGATCGGTTTTCAGCACAAGTGATTCATCGCGCAGCAGAAACATTCTCATTTCCGAGATCATCTCTAAGAAACTGAAGCTCAATGTGGGCGATAGGATGGAAGTCTTCTTCATTCAGGATGAGAAGCAGCGAGCGAGGATCTTTGATGTGACGGGCATCTACCGTACCGGATTGGCCGAGTATGACGAGCGGTACGTGGTAACCGATATTTCTCACATTCAGCGGCTCAACGGTTGGAATGCCGATCAGGTGGCGGGTTTCGAAGTGTTCGTTGACGATTTTGATAGGCTCGATGAGTTGGAGAACCTTGTCTATCATTCCATTGGAACCGAGCTTTTCTCTGCCAGCGTGAAGGAACTGCAACCCCAGATCTTCGATTGGCTTGACCTGCAGGACATGAACGTGCGGGTGATCATCATTCTGATGCTTGTTGTGGCAGGATTCAACATGATATCGGCCTTGCTCATTATGATCATTGAGCGTGTTTACATGATCGGAACGCTGAAATCCTTGGGAATGAACGACAGGAACATTCGCAACGTCTTCATCTATCAGGCACTGTACCTGACGGGTGTCGGTCTTTTCTGGGGAAACCTTGTGGGCATGGTACTCTGCCTTGTGCAACAGCATTTCGGCATTGTCACCTTGGATGAGGCCAGTTATTACGTGAAAGTGGTTCCCGTCAATCTCGATCTAACGCACATTCTGCTTCTCAACTCAGGAACGCTTTTCTTCTGCTTTCTGATGTTGCTCCTGCCTTCGATGGTGGTTTCGAGGATTCAGCCGCTTAAGGCCATGCGGTTCAGTTGAGTATCTTTGGGTAAAGTTTAGCCATGGGAACAACCGGTATCGAACAACGAAAATTGCGCCTGATCTCTCAACTTGTAAGGACGGAAGATCCGGAGATCATTGCCAAGGTGGAAGAACTGCTATCGGAAGTTGGAGTCTCACCCTACGCGGGTTTTTCGGAAGAGGAAGTACGATACAGAATATCACGGGCCGAAAAAGACATTGCCGAGGGAAACACACTAACCCAGGAGGAAGCCGAGCGTGAATCGGAGAAATGGGGAAAGTAAGGGTCATTTGGACGCGTTCTGCACTGAACGAACTCCGCAACATTTACGACTACTATCTAGAGAATGTAGGTCATCAAATGGCTGAAAATATTCGTACGAATGTCCTGATGGCCACAGGCCAGCTTTCATCTGAGCCCAGATCAGGAATTCCCGAACCGAGTCTAAGCAACGAAGCGAAGCAATATCGGTCGGTGATCCGCGGTCACTACAAGGTCATCTATCGTATGGAAGGTGATTCGGTTATGGTGGTGGATGTTTTTGACACCCGTCAGGATCCACCAAAGATCAAGAGACATGCTTGAGACCTAAGCCTCCCTCCCAAAGAATTTCTCCAAGAAATCCCTCAACTGCTTGGGTGATACGTCATATTCCAGTTCGCCCTCATGCGCAATGGAAATGGAACAGGTCTGTTCAGAAACAACAATGGCAATGGCATCGGTAGTTTCCGATAAGCCAACGGCCGCTCGGTGGCGCATTCCCAAATGGGCAGGGAAATCATCATCATCGGTAACCGGAAGAACGCATCTGGCGGCCTTGATGCGGTTGCCTGTAATGATCACCGCGCCATCGTGCAGCGGACTGTTCTTGAAAAAAATCGATTCAAGGATCTTGGCCGAAACTTCGGCATCGACCGTTTCGCCCGTATTGAGATAGAATTGCAGATTGCTTTCGCGGCTAATTACAATGATGGCACCGGTTGCTCCCTGTGCCATGTTCAGACAGGCAGATACGATGGCGCTGATGTTCAGCATTCCTTCTGTTCCCAAGCTTCGCTTCAAGTTAAGCCATTTGAATGGCGAACCTTTTCCGTTCATGAAACCGCTGGTTCCGATCAAAAGCAGAAAGCGCCTGACCTCCTGCTGAAAAACCACAATGAGCGCCAAAACACCCACTCCGATGAACTGCCCCAGAATGGAACCCAGTAACTGCATGTTCAAGGCCCTGACCAGCAACCAGAGGAGATATAGCGACAGAATTCCAAGGAAGATATTGATGGCAGCTGTGCCACGCACCAGATTGTACAATTGATACAGAAGCACGGCAACAATGAGGATGTCCAAAGCATCCAACCAGCGGAACGTGATAAAACCTAAAACAACATCTGCCAACATGGGTGCGCGCTATTCTGCTAAGCTGATCGCTCAAAGTTAGCGTAATGCAGCTTGACTGCTGCCAAAAGTCAGTTTCATTTGGTACGGGTTGTTTTACTTAGTCGCAAAGTTCAACCATGTCTGAAGACCAATTGGAAGCGTTCGATCCGGCTATGGCACAGAATGTAGCCAAGTTGTATCTGCCAATATTGGAAACGTATCATCGCGTAAAGTGGCAGGGATTGGAGAATATTCCTGACACGGTCTTTTTGGGTGTGGGCAATCATACAGGTATGCATTTCATGCCCGAATCGTTGCTTTGGCTGAGCAAGTATCATGCAACGGAACGGCCCATTCCCATGCTGACGCTCATCCACCACATGACCCACCATTTGGGGCGAATGGTGCACCTGCCTGTGAATGAACTTGGTTTTCTGGAAGCAAAGAGAGACAATGCGCTGAAAGCGTTGAGAGCAGGTTTTGCCGTGACCGTTTATCCGGGTGGAGATAGAGATGTGGCGCGTCCGTTCACAGATAGACACAAGATCAACTTCTTTGATCATCTGGGTTATGTGAAAATGGCACTGAAGGCTCAGGTTCCCATTCTGCCCATTGTTGGCTGTGGAGGAGGAGAGACGCTGTTCGTGCTCAATTCGGGCGAAAAGATCGCGGCAGCTACCGGATTGAAAGAACACGCCAAGATCCACACTTGGCCCTTCTATTGGTCGTTCCCGTTCGGGTTCCATTGGGGTCATTTCCCACATTTTGAATTGCCGCTACCATCTCAGATCAGCATGAGTGTGCTGGAGCCATTCTTTGTAAACCAGTATAGCCCAAGCGATGCGGAAGACCCCGACATTGTGAACCGGATAAACGAGGAGATCCTTTATCTGATGCAAAAGGAACTGGACAGACTCTCCAAGTGGCGCATACCGGTGGTAGGTAAGCTCTTTTAGAATGTCGGACAGCCACCGAGCGCCATGTGCTCGCTGAATTTCTTAGGGGTATCCGTGTTGATCAGGTCTATACCGATGGCGCAAAACGCCTTCCAAGCATTCGGGCCATCGGGCGATGCCCACAGCCGGAGTTTCTTGCCTTCTGCATGGACCTTTGACACCAGTTTTCGGAGTTTGAGTTGTTCTTCCTCTGGCATTTCGCCTTGGCCGTTCCAGTTCAGATGGTTCTTGTAATGATCGCTGATAACAGGCATCAGATCGGCCGGTATCTGCTGTCCAATATCGTTAGGTCGGCCGTCCAAAAAGGCCAACTTCGGTTCGGAATTCATCACCGCTTCAAACGGCCTCGAACCTGAAAGGAACACCGTTACTGCACCTTGCTTCAGTTCTCCGCTTTCCATCACCGTAAGCATGCTCCTATACGTTTCCAGCAATTCCACCAGACGATTGTACATCTCCACACTTCCGCCCTTGAAATCGATCATCAGGTAAAACGGGCCATCGTAATTGGGGTAAACCTTGCCATTGTTTTTCTGCACATGCTCAAAAAGTGGCTTCAGGTAGAGGTTTTCCAACGAACGTTTCTGGTTTCTTCCCAACGGACGCACATGCGCCACGTAGAGGTCGCCATTCATCAGATGGATGTCGGCCTCAACCGAAACAAGATGGGCTTCCAAGGCTTCGAACAACGCGGGTCTGTTCAGGTAATCGTTGTGGGCGTGGCCGGGAACCACTTGCTGCCCTTTGGAAGAAAGAACGTGAAAAGAGAAAAGGAAAAAGGTGAGAGCGACTACTCGTTTCATTTCTTGGTGGCAGTTAATGAATAGACCAATGGAAGTTTGTTCCCGAGTTTTTCAATGATGAATTTGCGGTCGGCCAGTTGTTTCATGCCCGCAAAGCAGTTGTAGGGCGAATAATCGAATTCGTCAAAACTTTTGAGAATCAGACCACTGTTTTCAAGCGCTTTGAAAACTTCTGATAAACCGTGATTCCAACTGATCTCCGTTTTCTCTATCAACTCCACATTTTCGATGTATGTGTCTGAATTGGTTTCAATGATCGGTTCGTCTTTAAAGTAGCGGTACTCGATCTTCTCAAACGCGCTATCGAACATCCAAACCACAGGGTGGAATTCCACGAAGACCAGCTTTCCGCCCGGTTTGAGGTGGTGTGCTATGGTTGCGGCCCATTTATCAAGATCGGGTAGCCAACCAATGGTTCCATAGGATGTGAAAACCATATCAAACTGGCGGTCAATTTTCCCGATGAGTTCCAGTACATCGCTCTCCACGAATTCGGCATTCAGACCCATTTCCGAGTTCAGTTTTCTTGCTGCCGCGATGGAGGAGTCCGAAAGGTCCACGCCCACCACATCGGCACCCATTCGTGCCAGCGAAAGCGAATCCTGCCCGAAATGACATTGCAGATGCAGAATGGATTTCCCGTTCACATCTCCTAGCAATTCCAACTCAATGTCATTCAGACTGGTCTTGCCCGATTTCCAACCGTGAAGGTCATAGAATTCGGATGCCAAATGCGCGGCCACGCGTTTGTTCCAAGCGTCTCGGTTGGTGGATTGGTAGTTCATCATTTCACTAATTCAACCGCCTCCCTCACATCATGAACCCTCAGAATATCCGCTCCATTTTGTAGCAGTTGACGGTTCACTTCAATGGTTCCTTGTAAGGTCTGTCCGGGGCTTTCGCCATACTTCTTCTTGATCATGCTTTTGCGCGAAACGCCCACCAATATCGGTTTGCCCAGAATGGCAAAGTCAGAAAGGTGTTCCACCATTTCATAGTTCTGCTCTAAGGTCTTTCCAAACCCAAAACCAGGGTCAATGATCACATCTTTCAAGCCTTGCTCAATGAGTTTTGGAATGCGATGGGCGAAGAACGAAAGCACCTCGGGCAAGATCGGTTCTTGCTGCAAGTTCTGCTGCATGGTCTGAGGCGTGCCTTTCATGTGCATGCAGATGTAGGGCGAATGGAATTTCGCTGCAACCAGCGGCAGTTCCGCATCCAAGTTCCCTCCCGAAATATCGTTGATGATGTGTGCGCCAGCATCCAATGCTTTCTCAGCCACGCCCGAACGGAACGTGTCGATGGAAATGAGCGCATCGGGGAAACGCTTCATGATCTCCTCCAACGTGGGGATCAATCGGTGCAGTTCTTCTTCTTCAGAAATATGTTCTGCACCAGGACGGCTGCTGTACGCGCCAAGGTCGAGGATGTCGGCACCATCTTCCAGCATCTGCTCTGCACGGCTAACGGCTGTATCAACCTCGTTGTATTTGCCGCCATCGAAAAAACTGTCTGGCGTCAGGTTCAGAATGCCCATTATCATCGGGCGTTCAATTACAACCAATCGCCCGCGGCAATTCATCGTTTTGCTCTTCTTCAGCACTTTCGTCATTTCGAGCGCAGTTTACGAAGCCGAGAAATCCGTTGAAGTGGAATTAGATTCCTCTGCTTCGGTCGGAATGACGCACGTCTCGTGTGCATATCTAAAAAGCTATTTTTGCCGCTCATCATCGAGCCGAAGTTAACGGTTCAGAACCGATGGCTGATACCAACGCACAATACGATAAGGCGCTTGCCGAATGCCGCGAGATCTTCGTGGGCAAGATGAAGGATTACGGTGCTTCGTGGCGCATTTTCCGCCCGAGTTCCATTACCGATCAGCTGTTCATCAAGGCCAATCGCATCCGCAGTCTGGAAGAGAAAGGCGTGAGCAAAGTGGGAGAGGGGATTTATCCCGAATACATCGGCCTGGTCAACTATTCCATTATGGAATTGATTCAATTGGAGCAAGGCGCGGCCGATGAACCAGACCTGAATTTAGACCGTGCCACCAAATGGTATGATGAGTATGCGGCTGAGGCCAAAGCGCTGATGGAACGCAAGAATCACGACTAC
>JBJOHR010000080.1:0-13194 GCA_046047575.1 Bacteroidota bacterium
ACCATTCCGAGTAATGTCTATTTCCTGTTCGGATTGAGTACCGTAATTGGCATTGACTGGCTGCTTCAGTTCCGAGAAAAAGGAGGAACCGAGAAACCCAAAAAGGGCAAAAAGGAAAAGCGGCCTTCATTGCTCTCCTTTCCGCATCTGTGGGTTTTGGCCGCCATCGGCATCGGGGCTGGAATCACGTTTGTGGCGTATCAACCCGTGATGGAGCAGTTGCTCGACAACCGTTTCGTATCGAAAGCACCGCCCGAAAGAGCGTTTGTTCTGACCACTGTTTTCCCATCAGTGATGAAAGCATTCTTCAGTTTCCGTTGGTTGTTGCTGATTCCAATACTAGGCGGACTGTTCTTCTGGTTCACCAAAAAAGAACTGGCTTTCGACCGCAAGAAGATGACACAGGTATTGGTCGTATTTCTACTTCCGTTCTTATTCCTCTTCCTGCATGAAAAAGTTCCTTTTGAAAGGACCTTCGTTCATCTCGCACCTGTATTTGCCATTCTTATTGCTGGCGTTTCAGCGCTGTTCCTTGAAGGTTTAAACCTGAATGAAACCATCAAACAAGGAATCGTTGCCATTCTTGCTGTTTACGGTTTTGGCAATTACGTCTGGCAGGATGGCGAGATCAACGCGCATCTCGACAAGAACCTCGAACGCAACAAACGCGAGCAGAACATCTACAACGCCTTTTTCTTAGCCGACAATTTCCAGCCACACAGCGCGGTGAAGGAATTCCGAGCATTGAACGATACGAATGCCGCAGTGATGTTAGTAGATGAATTGGACCGTGTGAGCTACCTCTATTATTTGGAGAAATACGAGATCACCAGCTACGCGATGATCAATATCCAACCGAAAAAAGTGGAAGCCCAAGGTAGAACGTTCAGCCACCTTGGCATGTTCCAAAAATCGATGGGGAAAGGCCTCAAACCCGCTTTCCAGCAGATTCCCGCAAACTTGGATGAGAAGAACAGACCTTACAACAATTACCTATTGCTGACCAACGTGGTTTCGCAGATAGAACGGGGTAAGAACCTTTACCTCTTTACAGGCTTTCCGAACAAGGCAGAAAAGGCGTTCGACATGTTCTTCAAGAACCAAGTTTCGCTAGCGCGAGAGAACGGTTTCGGCTTTGCCAATCTCTACAGGCTGGAAGCAAAAACAGCCTCAAGTACGCCTTAACGCGGCTTTTCAAAAGTTATTAACGCGGCCTTGCCTGCCATGGCCATAGCCCTACTTTTGAAACGAAACAACCAGCCGCCACATGCCATCTACACAAGAACTCAAACGCATTTGTTCGCAGACTCGAAGAGACGTAGTTCGAATGGTAGCAGCACCGGCTTCTGGACACCCGGGCGGTTCATTGGGTTGTGTGGAATTCTTCGTGGCATTGTACCACGAGATCATGAAACCGGACGCTTCCAATTTCACCATGGATGGCAAAGGTGAAGACCTATTCTTCCTTTCTAACGGACACATTTCTCCAGTTTGGTACAGCGTGTTGGCCCGCTACGGATATTTTCCCGTAACCGAGCTTTCAACCTTCCGATTTCTGAATACGAGACTTCAAGGTCACCCTACAACTCATGAAGGTCTGCCGGGTGTGCGAATGGCTTCTGGTTCTTTGGGCATGGGACTTTCCTGCGGAATCGGAGCTGCACTCACCAAGAAACTGAATGGCGAGAACAAACTAGTTTACACCCTGCATGGCGATGGAGAATTGCAGGAAGGTCAGATCTGGGAAGCGGCCATGTTTGCTGCCGCCAAGAAAGTTGACAATATCATTGCAACGGTTGACGTTAATGGAAGACAGATCGATGGAGATACGGACGATGTGATCGCGCTCGGAAGTTTGCGTGCAAAGTTCGAAGCCTTCGGGTGGAAAGTGTTTGAGTGTGATGGCAACAATTTGGATGACCTGCTTAAAACCATGGCAGATTGCAAAGCGGCTACGGGCAAGGGCGTTCCCGTGATTAACCTCATGAAAACCGAAATGGGCATGGGAGTTGATTACATGATGGGCTCGCACAAGTGGCATGGCGTGGCACCGAATGCTCAACAGTTGGAAGTGGCACTCGGCCAATTGGAAGAAACCTTGGGAGATTACTGATTCCCTTCACCATAAAATGTTCCTTCTGAGGAAACATATTTCTTGCCTGATGTTAGCCCTTGGATTGATCCTCTGGTCTAACACACGCTCAGTGGGGCAAGAAAACCCGACCAAACCTCAGAACCGAATCCTTTTCGTATTCGATGGCTCGCAAAGCATGTTCGGGCATTGGGAAAGCGGCATGAAGATCGACATCGCCAAGCAGATGTTGAACGAACTGTTGGACAGCTTGAAAAATGTCGAAAATCTCGACCTCGCCTTCCGAGCTTATGGTCATCAGAGTCCATACATATCTGGTTCGCAGCGCGATTGTAAAGACACACGTTTGGAAGTTCCCTTCGGTGGTGGCGGTGCTTGGGCCATCAAAAAGGCACTAGAGAAAATCCAACCGAAAGGCACTACTCCCATTGCCTACAGTTTGGAGCAATCGGCAAAGGATTTCCCGCCATGTTCCAATTGCCGCAATATGATCATCCTGATCACGGATGGAATTGAGGAATGCTACGGTGACCCATGTGCAGTTTCGATGGCGCTTCAATCGAAAGGAATTGTGCTGAAACCATTCGTCATCGGAATCGGTCTCGATCTTGAGTTGGTTGACCGGTTCAAGTGCATTGGTAGCTATTTCAATGCCAATACCGAACGCTCATTGAAAGATGTGTTGAACGTGGTCATTTCGCAGGCGTTGAATCCAACCTCGGTTCAAGTAAACCTGATTGACAGCAATGGTGAACCGACCGAAACGGACGTGAACATGACGTTTTATGATTTGCATTCGGGCAAAATGACGTACAATATTATCCACACCATGAACCACCGAGGCGTTCCAGATACGTTGGCCATCGACCCGCTGGCCTCTTATCGACTAAAGGTTCATACGGTTCCAGCTGTCACGAAAGACAGCATTGAACTGACTCCCGGCATTCACAACATTATTGCCGTGGATGCGCCTCAGGGCGACCTCATTATGAAAGTGCAAGGCAAGCACGATTATGAAAACCTTCAGGCCATTGTGCGGAAAAGTGGCGAAATGAGTACGCTGACCATGCAAAAAGTGGGCAAGAAACAGCGTTATCTGGTTGGCACATACGACCTAGAGATACAGACACTTCCAAGGATGTATGTTTCAGGCGTGAATGTGGCGCAAAGTCACACTACAACGGTAGAAATTCCGCAGCCCGGAATGGCTCACATTATGCGTAAATCAAAAGGCGTTGGAGATGTTTTCGTAAAGGATGGTAACACCTTGAATTGGGTCTATTCACTCGACCCTGAATTGACTTCAGAAAGCATTCCGCTTCAACCTGGAAGCTACAAAGTGGTGTTCCGACCAATTGGTTCGAAGCGCGCATTCTACACAATTGAACAAGATTTCACAATCTTCTCTGGCAAATCACAACTTGTTGAACTACGATAGCATGGTAATAGAAAAACTAACTGAAGACCGCGATACTCGTTCTGGATTCGGAGCTGGGCTCCAAGAATTGGGACAGGAGAACAAAGATGTCGTTGCGCTTTGCGCTGACCTCACAGGTTCGCTCAAGATGGACGCATTTGAAAAGGAAAATCCAGACCGTTTCTTTCAGGTTGGAATTGCTGAAGCGAACATGATCAGCATAGCTGCTGGAATGACCGTTGGTGGAAAAATCCCATTCACCGGAACATTCGCAAACTTCAGTACAGGGCGTGTTTATGACCAGATTCGTCAATGTGTGGCGTATTCAGGGAAAAACGTAAAAATCTGTGCTTCCCACGCTGGTCTGACATTGGGAGAAGATGGTGCCACGCACCAGATCCTTGAAGACATAGGCATGATGAAAATGCTTCCGCACATGACCGTTATCAACCCCTGCGATTACAACCAGACCAAGGCGGCTACAAAGGCCATTGCTGAATTGGACGGTCCGGTTTACCTCCGCTTTGGACGACCTAAGGTTCCGAACTTCACTCCGGACAATCAGAAATTCGAGATCGGAAAGGCTTGGAAAATAGCTGACGGAACAGATGTGAGCATCTTCGCCACAGGCCATTTGGTCTGGAAAGCCATTGAAGCGCAAGCCGTTCTGGCCGACAAAGGAGTTAGCGCAGAAATAATCAACATCCACACAATTAAACCTTTGGATGTGGACGCCATCTTAGCTTCCGTTAACAAAACAGGTTGCGCGGTGACAGCCGAAGAACATCAGAGAAACGGTGGGCTCGGTGATAGTGTGGCTCAAACGTTGGTTTTGAACGGTCCAGCCCCGTTGGAGATGGTGGCAGTGAACGACAGCTTCGGGGAAAGTGGAACTCCCGAGCAACTGTTGGAGAAATACGGACTGAGCACAGAAAGCATCGTAGAAGCAGCATTGAAGGTCATCGCGAGGAAGTAAACTCGCACATGACAGACGGCCAAGACAAGGACATACTGAAGCGTTTCAGAGACCCTTCGTCTCGGAATTTGGCCTTCAGCGAACTGGTCAACCGTTATCAGGAACGACTTTATTGGCATATCCGCAGAATCGTTATCGACCATGACGATGCGGACGATGTGCTGCAGAACACCTTCATCAAGGTGTTCAAGAATTTGGAACAGTTTCGGGAAGACAGCCAACTTTACACGTGGCTCTATCGCATTGCCACCAACGAAAGCATCAGTTTTCTCAAGAGCAAAAGGCGCAACATTTTTGTTTCGCTGGATGATGTTTCGCATGCGCTTTCCAGCAAACTGGAAGCCGACCCACAACTGAGCGGAGATGCCATTCAAATGAAGTTGCAGAAAGCCATTCTCACCTTGCCAACTAAGCAACGAATGGTCTTCAACATGAAGTACTTTGATGAGATGAAGTACGAGGACATGGCCGAAGTGACTGGTACCTCGGTTGGCGCATTGAAAGCTTCATACCATCATGCCGTCAAGAAAATTGAAGCGTACATGAAACAGCAGTTTTAAACCTTTTAGAAACACAATTGTCAATGCAACGTGATGAAAGCCACAGATAACCATAACGAACCCAAACTGAACATTGAGGGAATTTCGGAGCAAGCGCTCAAGCGGAATGCCTTCAAAACTCCCGAAGGTTATTTTAAAAACCTGACGCCTCGCGTGATGGAAAGTGTTCGGAATTCGGAAAAATCAGCTAAAGCTGGTTGGCCGGTTTGGATGAAAGTTCTGACTCCTTCTGTTGGAATCGCTTCAATCGCCTTAACTGCTTGGTTTTTTAATCCCTCTTCAGCAGATCAAACACCTGATTTTGAAACGGTGGTGGCTTCACTGACCATTGAAGAACTGGTAACCTACACCGATCTTCAACCATCTGAATTGGTGAGCTACGAACTGGTGGATTACAGCCAACTGGCAATGAAGGAAAGTAAATTGACCGATGACGATATTATCGAATATCTGGAAACAGAAGAGGACGTGGAATTGAATACGATTATTGACGAAATAGAGATCTGATATGAAAAAGCTACTGATATTGTTCACAACAGTGCTAATGAGCACTGCGCAATTTGCCCAAGCCCAAGAAGACCTGGATCCTGATAAGCGAGAAAGACTGGAAGCCTTGAAGGTGGCTTATCTGACGAAGGAATTGGATCTCACGCCTCAAGAAGCACAGCAATTCTGGCCTCTATACAATGAGATGGAAGCCAAAATGAAAGCTATTCGAAAACAGCGGAGAGACAACCGACTTGACACAAAAGCGAATCATGAAAGTCTGTCAGACCAAGAACTTTCTGCTGCTGTTGACCGCGAATTGGCCTTCGAACAGCAGGAACTCGACCTTAAAAAGCAGTACAACGAACGTTTCAAGAAGATCCTGCCCATAAAGAAAGTAGCGAAGCTGCATGCCGCGGAGCACGGTTTCAGAAAAGAGTTGCTGCATCGGGCAAAAGACCGTAGCAAAATTCCAGGTGGGCCACCACATTGATAGACACAAATAATATGAAAAGGCGCTGAACGATCAGCGCCTTTTTTCGTTGTAACCATTGTACGTTCTTAAGAGTTAAACGCGTTGTTTAAAATCGGCCTAGTTCGTACCAAAACACAACAAACTGACATGATTTAGGACAAATCGAATGAGCTTATTTTTTGTATAATCGCGCAAGTAATTTCAAAAACCCTTTACTGACCAACAATGAGTGACAAAGCTGAGATCCGCGTAGGAGACCAAAAGATTGAATTGCCAGTGATCACTGGTACGGAAAACGAGCAAGGTATCGATATCCGAAAGCTGCGTGACCTTACCGGACTCATAACTTTCGATAGTGGCTACAAGAACACAGGTGCCACAAGTAGCGCCATCACTTTCTTGGACGGTGAAAAGGGAATTTTGCGCTACCGTGGCTATCCGATCGAGCAGTTGGCAGAACAGTCAACATTCTTGGAGGTAGCTTACCTGTTGATCTACGGTGAGCTTCCGAACAAGGCTCAATTTGCTGATTGGACCGAAAACATTACACGTCATACGCTGATCCATGAAGACATGAAGGAGTTTTTTGAGGCATTCCCTCGAAAAGCACATCCGATGGGCGTGTTGGCCTCCAATCTTATTTCGCTTTCTACTTTCTACCCAGAAAGTTTGGATCCTGACAGAGAAAACGAGAAGGTTGACCTGACAATCAGGAGATTGATCGCTAAGATATCTACTATTGCCGCTTGGTCACATAAGAATTCGGTGGGACACCCAGTGGTCTATCCGAAGAACAAATACAACTACACGGAGAATTTCTTGAACATGATGTTCTCTGTTCCGACCGAAGATTACGAGCCAGACCCAGTGGTTGTAAAGGCATTGGATCAACTATTGATTCTTCATGCAGATCATGAGCAGAACTGTTCGACTTCAACGGTAAGGATCGTTGGCTCTTCCCGTGCCAACCTCTACGCTTCCATTGCAGCTGGTGTTTCCGCACTTTGGGGACCCCTTCATGGCGGTGCCAATCAGGCCGTTATCGAAATGTTGGAGAATATCCAAAAGGATGGCGGTAACATGCAGAAATGGATTGATAAGGCGAAGGACAAAGATGATCCGTTCCGTATCATGGGATTCGGTCACCGTGTGTATAAGAACTTTGACCCACGTGCTACCATCATCAAGAAATCTTGCGATGACGTGCTGCAGAAATTGGGAGTGAAAGACCCGATTCTCGATCTTGCCAAACAGTTGGAGCATGTAGCCTTGAATGATGATTACTTCAAGGAAAGAAACTTGTATCCGAACGTGGATTTCTACTCTGGGATCATCTACAAAGCAATCGGAATCCCTACCGAAATGTTCACGGTGATGTTCGCCATGGGACGGCTTCCAGGATGGATCGCACAATGGAAGGAAATGATCGCTGACAAGGAGCCTATCGGTCGTCCGCGTCAGATCTACACTGGTCCAACGGAGCGCCCTTATAAGCCAATGACGGGTAGGTAAACCTCTCCTGACCCATCTGGAGGATGGGAATTCGTACCGCATAAGAACAATTAGGATGAGTTTGCACTCATCCTTTTTTGTTTACAAAACGAAGGTGTTCATCCCAAGGAGGGGAATTACGTTCTTTGCAAAGCATGACGAAGCGGCTGCTCAGAAAACGAAACATCGGGCTTTTCATTAAAGTGGTCATTGCCATTGTGGCACTGTGGTTCATTTACCGCGAAGTGCAATTGAAAGATCAAGACACCGATCTCAGCTTCGGAATCAGTTTTCTATTGCGGCCAGAACAATTGGTTGCCTTCATCGGATTGATCATCCTAATGATGCTCAATTGGATGCTCGAAGCTTACAAATGGCGCTTGCTTGTAAACCACATCGAAATCATTTCTATGTGGAAATCACTGAAGGCCATTTTTTCTGGAATAACCATTGCCATCTTCACTCCTAATCGTGTTGGAGAGTATGGTGGCCGCATTTTCCACCTGCAGAAGGCTGATAGGATAGATGCAGCACTCCTTACCATTGTTGGTAGCTACGCGCAACTTGTGGTAACGCTGGTAACTGGAATTATGGCCACCATGTTCTTTTTACCGGAGTTTGTCGGGCTTGGCCCCATTACACCAATGCAGTATAATCTGATAGGAATTCTGGTGGTTGGATTCTGCTCGCTGCTGGTGATCATGTTTCTGAACACACGCTTGCTAACCACTATTCTTAACTGGTTACCCATTCCGAAACAACATCGGCACTACACCAAGGTGTTCGAATACCATAGCACAACCACCCTATGGAAAGTGTTCTTGGCAAGCTTGGGTCGCTATGTGATCTTCACATTCCAATTCTATGTTCTTCTGAAGATCTTTGATGTTCAGATAAGCTACAGCAATGCTATGATGATGGTTTCAATGACCTATTTTGTGATGACGGCCGTACCAACCATTGCCATCACAGAATTGGGAGTACGGGGCTCCATAGCCGTTTATTTCATCGGCATGATCTCGTCCAACATCAGTGGCATTTTTCTGGCCAGTTCCATGCTGTGGCTCATCAATTTGGCTGTGCCAGCAATTATCGGAGTTGTGTTCATTTTCCAATTGCGATTTTTCCGAAAATCAGATTGATGGCTTTGGTCTGGCAGCTTCTTTTTGGATTGGCGGTTGCTGTAATGGCACTCTATTCAGCCATGATCATCTATGCCATTTCGGGTTGGAAAAAACTGAAGGTTGAAGAAGAAACTGAACCAACACTTGGTGTGAGTATTCTTATTGCTGCTCGAAATGAAGCAGAGAACATTGAAACCGTTATCCGCGACATTTTCAGTCAGAGTTATCCGAACCAACTATTTGAGTTGATAGTGATCGATGATCATTCTGAGGACGATACGTTTGCACAGGCAGAAGCCCTGAAAGCCGAATTCCCAAGCCTGAAAGTCCTTGTGAATGCTACTGGAGGAGGAAAGAAATCAGCCTTGCAAACAGGTATGCCTGCAGCGCAATTCGGGATTGTAGCCACCGTTGATGCTGACTGTCGCGTACCTTCTGAATGGCTCATCAGCATGATGTCGCATTGGCAAGAGGAGCGAACCAAAATGTTGCTTGGCCCAATAGTTCTTGAGCCGGCTGTTACCGTGCTGGAGCGAGTTCAGGCACTGGAAATGTTGGCCATAATGGGATTGACAGGCGGTTTTGCTTCGCATCATAAACCCATCATGGCAAATGGTGCCAATCTCTTCTTTGATAAAGGCTCTTTCGAGGAAATTGGCGGCTACTCGAATTCCAAAAACCCTTCGGGCGATGATGTTTTCACCATGCTGAAATTCAGCGAGAAATGGCCCAATTCAGTACGGTTCGTTAAAAATTATGAAGCGGCCGTTTCTACTCAGCCTCAGCCCACATATTCCACTTTTTGGCAGCAGCGTAAACGGTGGCTTTCCAAAAAAAGCGGTTACAGCAGTCTAGTGGTAAAAGGAACGGCCGTGATCACCTATTTTGCCAATGTGGCGGCCTTCGTTTCGCTCATTGCCATCATCAGCGCTTTCGGTTCGTATTGGACTGATAGGCTCATGTGGATCCTCTTCATCAAAACAATTCTAGACCTGACGATAACGCGGACAGTGAGTCGGGACCTACAGCCGTATTGTGGCATATCGCACATTCTGATCGCAGAGGTTTTTATCTCGATCTACGTTACCTTTCTTGGCATTTTTGGCAATGTGAGAAACTATGTTTGGAAGGGACGTTCAGTAAATGTGAAATAGGAAACTTGAAAGATGAAATCCGAAATTCTAAACAAGAAATCCGAAACACTCAAAACTCGTGACTGACAACTCTCAACTTAAATGAAAGGCACATCACTAGGACAATTGGCGTGGCGTAGGTTCAGGAAAGATGGTGCCGCCATCTTTGGAGTCGTGGTCATTTCCATTGCGGTTGTGTTAGCCCTTCTCGGCCCGTTGATCACCCCGGATGGAAGTCCGCACGCCAACCGACAGATGATCGAACTGGCTGCCAAGAAGCCCGGCTCTACTTTCAGGTTTCTGAAAATTCCCAAGACGTTTGCTTCGGTTGCTGATCTCTCAGAGGCCTTCCTCGTAGGAAAACAAGAGCAATACATTTGGGTGCCCATTTTCGCACATTCGTTCTCTACCGACACGCTCATTATTGAGCGCTACACGGGCGATACTCCGAATGAAGGCGAGATCGTCAAGTATTCCTTCGCCTCACTCTCATCGGAAGGGAAGTCTGCTGAAGAAATAGAGTCTCAACTCATCGAAACCAGAACCTTTTGGCTCGGCACAGACCGCTTTGGCCGCGACCTACTTAGCCGCATGATCCTTGGTACGCGAATATCATTGAGTATCGGTTTTGTGGCGGTTGCCATTTCATTGCTCATCGGAATTCTGATGGGATCATTGGCTGGCTTTTTCCGTGGTTGGATCGATAACGTGGTGATGTGGTTCGTAACGGTGGTCTGGAGTATTCCGCTGCTGCTGTTGGTCATTGCCATCACATTGGCCATGGGAAAAGGATTCTGGCAAGTGTTCATTGCCGTAGGATTGGCCATGTGGGTAGATGTGGCGCGCATCGTCCGTGGACAGATTCTCAGCATCCGCGAAAAGGAGTTCGTAGAGGCCTGTCGCGCTTTGGGTTATTCTGGTTTCCGAACCATTGTAAGGCACATTCTGCCGAATATCCTCGGTCCAGTGATTGTTATTTCGGCTGCGAATTTTGCTTCGGCCATTCTCATTGAGGCAGGCTTGAGTTTCCTCGGCATTGGCGCGCAACCACCTATTCCAAGTTGGGGTGCCATGATCAAAGATCACTATGGCTACATCATTATGGATAAGGCGTATCTGGCTCTTATTCCAGGCACGGCCATTCTACTGATGGTGCTTGCATTCACGCTGGTCGGAAATGGAGTGCGCGATGCGCTGGATGTAAAAGCTGTGAAATAGCGAATGGTTGACCGATGAAAAGAATAGCATACATAGGATTAGTAGTTGTTGTGATAGCGTCTATTGCTTTCATGTTTGGGCCCAAACCACCTGAACCACACCTCGACCCTACTCCAACTTCCATTTCCCTTCCGTTGGATTCATTAGATGGCTGGTTGGCGTATCGCGAGAGCGGGTTTAAAACGATGAAACCGGGAAATGAAGCTAGAATTGAGTGGTACAACGATTCGGTTTCTGTGACCGAATATGCGGTGGTCTATCTGCATGGTTTTACCGCATCGGGCGAAGAAGGAAATCCGGTTCACCGTGCATTTGCCCAGCGATATGGCTGCAACCTCTATCTGCCACGGCTTTACGGTCATGGGCTCGATACCAGTGAACCAATGATCGACCTTACACCTGAAAACTATCTGGAATCTGCCAAAGAAGCCATTTCAATTGGCAAGAAGATCGGGAAGAAAGTGATTCTGATGAGCTGCTCGACAGGTGGAACACTGGCACTTTACCTTGCTGCCCACGACCCAGAAGTTGATGCGCTGATCTGCTACTCGCCCAACATCGACATCTTTGACCCGACCTCGCAGGTGTTGACCCAGCCTTGGGGTGTTCAACTTGCCAGACTCATCATGGGTAGCGATTACCGCCAATATGAAGCGCCTGCGGAATTCAAAAAGTATTGGCAGACCAAATACCGCTTGGAAGGTCTGGTTTCGGTTCGCCAGTTGATAGACCTTACCATGAACGAGGTAACATTCTCGCAAGTGAGCCAACCTATTTTCGTTGGTGGATATTTCAAGGATGCCGCTGCGCAGGATAGTGTGGTCTCAGTAGAAGCCATGCGACAGATGATGCCACTTTTGGGAACTCCCGAAAACCAAAAACGAATGGTTGAATTCCCTGTGGGCGCGCATGTGCTTACCAATCCACTCCGAAATCCGGATGTGAAATCTGTGGAAGAAGCAACCTTCCGATTTGCGGAAGAGGTCATTGGTCTAAAACCAATTAGCTGACACATTTTTCCTCTTATGAACGTAATGGTATTCGTTACCTTAGAATCGTGCGAGTTAACATTCTCTTTTTCCTGCTATGGAATTTTTCCTGCTTAGGACAGGAATTGGTTGATTCAATTTCAGTTGAAAAATTACCACCAAGTCAGATTGGAATCTCCTTAGAAGAACCAGAGTGGAGAACCAACAACTACACGCAGGAAGACAAAATCTACAACCGTTCGGTTTGGACATTTGCTGAAAACCCAGCCCTAACGGGTTTCGATAGAAAGTTTGCCGTTGCATACCGCTACCGAATGCGGAACTTGGCAATGGGCGTTCCTAACGGAAAAGGAAATCTGGTACTCGGTTTTATGCGCCATGAAGCCTTTGTGGATCATGCCTTTGGTGGCGAACGGAAAAACTGGGCAATTGGCGGCTATTACAATTACGAGAAGGAACTACAACACTCCTATCACCGCATACAGATAACGCACTCTTACCGGATAAAGATCGAGCAGCACCAACTGATATTCGGAATGGGAATGGGCGTCCAGTTCTCCAACTTGGACGACTGGGACAAACTGACCTTCAACGATATGATCGATCCCCGATCAGGTTTTGTGTACACGACCCAACAACCGCGTCCGCATTCGAATAGAATTCTTCCGTTCATGAATTGCGGGTTGAGATACACTTGGAGAAGATTGTTCTTTGACTATGCCTTACAACGCGGACCAGATGGACCATTTGCGTTAGCCGGTGCTCCAACCAGCGTTACAACCAACAGATTACACGTGGGGCATCACTTTAAAGTTGATGATGAGGTAACCGTAACCCCAGAATTTGCAGCTGTAATTCTAACCACGGGCCTTTGGAACCCCACAAATAACTATGGCCTTTACTCGGCCTATGTAACCATTACCTACAGGGATGTTGTGTTCGGCCAAATAGGAATGGCCGATCAGAATAGAATGACGTTTCAGTTGGGTTATCAGCTCAGAGACATGTTAGTGATCCAGCTAGGTGCATCTAACTACTTTGTAAGGCAAATGCAAGAAATTGGAGGATTGGCAAGTGTTGATATTGGTATAAGAGCACAGATTAATACCAGGAAAAAATGAGGCGGATATCCATTTTCATACTCGCGATTCTACTTGGAGGTTGTTTCGAAGACGAACCTCAATTGCCGCAACTCTACGCCAGTCAAGACATCGAGGTAACCGAAGACCTGAT
>JBJOHR010000081.1:0-2659 GCA_046047575.1 Bacteroidota bacterium
CGAATGCATGCGTAAGCGCGCCACGATCAACATTACCCCTAGTCTTAAATTGAAACCAATATTCAAATGAGAAACCAATACTTCTCTCTACTTCTTACTGCTATTGTATTTGCCGGTCTCACTCCGATTGTTTCTACAACTGATGCATATTCTCAGTGCAGTAATGTAACTAGTGCCGGTTCCATTTCGGCTTCTACGCCATCTGGTTGTGGGACTTTCAATCCTGGTATCATCAACAGTGTCAGTCTGCCTTCAGGTGGTTCAGGTACTCTTGAATACGTATGGTTGAGTTCTACTAATGGAGGAAGCAGCTATACTGCCATCTCTAATTCGAATGCTGCGACATATGATCCAGGTTCTATCAGCCAAACAACCTGGTATAGGAGATGTGCCAGAAGGAGCGGGTGTTCCAGTTATGCGGGAGAATCGAACTGGGTTCAGGTCAGTGTCACTTCCTGTATCACTCCACCAAGCAACCCGGTGTGTGCTCAAGGTAGTTTCCTGTGGCAGAATAATGTCAATGTGAACAACCTTTCTGGAAGCAATGGACTGCCGCAGACCGATGTCCGTTTTGTGGATGGTTCGGTCACCTCATTTGTTATTCCAGGTCCTTATCCTGCAGCTTTCAGTTCTGCAGTCACCGTTTCTATTACTGAAGCTGTTTCATGGGACGGTTATACAACACGTGCAACAACTGGCGATCAACCGAATGAACAGTGGAAGATCGTTTTCAAAAAGAACGGGAGTGTGGTACATCAGACTGCTTACACAGGCGATGTGGCAACCGGTTTGACATCCGCTGAGTGGAAGGGTTCATTAGGCAGCAATATTTACCTGCCGAACGGGACCGATCAGATCGTACTTGTGCATTACGAGGATCCTACCCTTGGCTCTGGTTCGGCTTCTTCAGCTAATTCTGTAGTTCCTGTAAGTGTTTGTATTTCGTATACACCTGCTTGCAGCAACGTTACCAGCGCAGGTTCCATCGGTTCGGCTCAAAGTGGATGCTCACCATTCGACCCAGCGCTGATCACCAGCATTTCGTTACCGAGTGGAGGTTCAGGAACGTTAGAATATGTTTGGCTGCAATCTTATGATGGCGGAAGCACCTACACGGTGATAAACGGTGCCACATCATCCACGTACGACCCAGGTTCAATCACACAATCTACATGGTACAGAAGATGCGCACGCAGAAGCGGATGCACTTCGTATGTCGGAGAGTCCAACTGGGTGAAGATGACCGTTACGGGTCCATGCTGCGACAACGTTACCAGCGCAGGTTCCATAGGTTCGGCTCAAAGTGGATGCTCACCTTTCGACCCAGCGCTGATCACCAGCATTTCGTTGCCAAGTGGTGGTTCAGGAACGTTGGAATATGTTTGGCTGCAATCTTATGATGGCGGAAGCACCTACACGGTGATAACCGGTGCCACATCATCCACTTACGACCCAAGTTCAATCACGCAATCCACATGGTACAGAAGATGCGCACGCAGAAGCGGATGCACTTCGTATGTAGGAGAGTCCAACTGGGTGAAGATGACCGTTACAGGTCCGTGCTGTGACAATGTAACCAATGCCGGACAGATAGGTAATCCTCAAACAGGTTGCTCTCCGTTCGATCCTGCCGCATTGGTCAGTTTGGCAGATCCTTCAGGCGGCACTGGTTCGTTGGAGTACGTCTGGTTGCAATCCACAAACGGTGGAACGAATTACACGGTCATCAGTGGCGCAACCTCGTCCACTTACGATCCCGGAACTATAACCCAGACCACTTGGTACAGAAGATGCGCACGCAGAAGCGGTTGCTCATCATATGTCGGTGAATCCAATTGGGTTCAGATTACAGTTGGAACCTCAGGTGTAACGCTGTCTGTATCTAAGACCGATGTTTCTTGCAATAGCGATAATTCGCATGAATGCGAGGCTGTTCATTATCAGAACGGTTCACATGCGGTCTGGATCAACACACTTCCAGGAACATCCACAAACTTCAAGTTTGAGAATAACTCTGGCAATTTGGTAGAATACCCAGATGGAACAGCCAGCGTTTCTGGTATCATCTATAATACATCTGATCCGGCCAAAAGATGGCAAGTCGATGTTCGTTTGACTGACAAGAAAACGTGGTCTCAATGGCAAGCTGCTGGTGGTTCTTGGAAAGGAACGGCCTCCATTGTAGGTAACAATTATGTTGATTGGGCTTACTACGAAATGGACGCGGCCAACAGCCGAATGATCGGGCTTGGTACATATGCCGGAAAAGAGCTTAGCCTGCAACGAATGTCTGCTGCACCGCAATTCAGAGTTCAGGTAGGAACGGCAGCCAATGACAAGAATGGTAATTATGGGTTGTCGCTTTGGTTCGATTACTCTGGAGATTACACAGGTCACGGAGATTTCAATTTCGACCTTCAGAACTGTGTCGATCACGGTTGCGATGGTTCTGCAACTGCTTCTGCGTCTGGCGGAACCGCTCCTTATACTTACATGTGGGATAATGGAATGACCACTTCATCAATTGATGGACTTTGCGCTGGTCAATACTGCGTAACTGTTGTAGATGCTAATGGATGTACTTCTGACGAAGAATGCGTAACTGTTGGCGATAAACCATCTTGCTGTAATGTGACCGATCCGGGCGAAATTGCCGGTG
>JBJOHR010000082.1:0-9679 GCA_046047575.1 Bacteroidota bacterium
CCTTCAGCGTCACCGGTGGAAATCAGCAGGGAACCTTCAACAACGGGGCACAGATAGCCTTCGGATTCGATGGAGACAACGAGTACCAGCACTTCATCCACACCCGGCACAATCAGTTGGCCGCACCCAACAATGCTATCGATTTCTATGTGAACAGTGGAACAACCGCAAACAACACGGTCACTTCCGGCAGTACACACGTTATGAGCTTGAATGCAGGCAATGTTGGTGTCGGGGTGACCTCTCCAGCTCAGAAGTTGCATGTGGTGGGCAATGCACGAATAACGGGGTTATCTGCCGGTGGAAACGTTCAGGCGAACGCCTCAGGAGACCTGATCATTTCAAATGATGTGATTGCTGGTGACCCTGATTATATCCATAATCAATTCACCTCAGCTCAGACCGCGAACTTTTGGATCAACGGACTTGCCAACGTAGAGAATGCGTATCGGCTTGACAACACCAACGTGATTTTCAACAGTGGTACAGATGTTTATGGCAATATCAGAGTGCTACAGAACAATTCGACCACGTTGCAAGATGGAATGTATCTTAATTATAACAGTACAGGAGGGACAGGTGCACACCTAAGAATGTTTGCCAATGGAACCAATGAGCGGATGAGGATAGATGCATCTACTGGATATGTGGGAATTGGTAACACATCCCCAGCTTCATTACTGCATGTAATGGGTAAAACCAACATCCATCAAAGTGGTGCGGGCGGTGGCCAAAACCTTTTTACAGGCCTTGAATCACCAACCTCTGCTAGTGGAAGAGCACAATTAGTACTATCATCAGCCTATAGCGATGTTGTAATTGCCTCAAGCCAGTATAATAATAGTCATGGTAGCACCTTAACCTTTGCATCCTACAACCCCGCCAACGCTGCTGATTATCGTAAGTTCGTTGTCAATCAAGGTAACTGGGGAACTCGAATGCATTATCTCGATTTCGGATACGCAGATGCAGGCGGGAGAACCAATCCTCATTCAAACATTAACGGTTCTGACCAAATGCTCACCTTGGATGGTCTAAACAAGCGTGTTGGCGTTAGAACCATGGATCCAAGTACCACTTTTGACGTACATGGCCAAACCACTCTTACCCGCGATGGGGCAACCGAATGCTGCAGTGGAGGCGCATATACATTGGCGATTGCAGAGAACACAAGTAGCACTGGTAACAGATCTTCTATTTCATTCCACAATGGAGGAATTGCTGAGGGGAAAATTGAACTTGTTCAATCTGAATACAACATGGCTGGATTACCATACAATAACAGACGTTTCAGACTATATGATCACCAGAGCCCTCTACTCGGCTTGGAACTGGAAGGAAACCTCTTTTATGGAAACAATAGTTCCAGAACACAGACAAGAAATAACAATACCTTATACGGGAATTCAGATGGCGTATTGTCCGGCTTTTATGAAACTGATCAGGCCTCTCAGGCAAACGGATATCCTGCTGGATCATCTAGTTGGTGGCACCTAATTGATTCACGTCATAGTAATCCTGGTAATAATTACTCTATGCAAATTGCCGGCAGCTTCTATGATCAGCGTCTTTGGTTCCGTAAGACCAACGGCAGTGGAAACACCGCATGGTCAGAATTGATCCATACTGGGAATATCGGTAGTTACGGTGACCACCTAGGAAACCATACCGCAACTACAACCCTTAATATGAATAACAACTGGTTGATGTTAAAACCAGATGTAACTCCTAATGTTGGGAACAGAGGCATAAGTTGGCATGGAATTGATCCCTCTTACGCAATTTACCAGGAAGCTGGTGGTTGGTCTTGGCCCTACCCAGACCTGATGATACGATTCCATACGGGTATAAAGCTTTCCGCAGAAGGATCATACGGAGGTGTTAGCATATATGCAAACAATGGTGAATCCATAACTGCCCAGTATAATGATGCTGGACTAACGATGTGGCGTGACATCAACCTGCAGAACAACGATGTTTGGAACGTTAACACACTGACAGTCAATACTATTTATGACCAAAGCAACGACCTCGTTCATTTCGACCAAACTAGGGTTCGATTTGATGTTGGTTCTTCTCAAGACTTCTGGATTGAAAACTATTCTGGCCACCCTCATTTCAGATCCGGAGAGCCGGGTTGGGGATTTGTAGGAAGACCCCAAGTAGGTATGGGTTATTTCTACGGTTACAACTTCATTGGTACTTCAAGAAGAGACACAAAACGGGATATTCTCCAAGTTTCGAACTTTGATGGTCTAGAGGAATTCTTGATGCAGGATATTGCCAACATGAAACCTTCGCTCTATAAGTACAAACATGAAGTTGATGAAGCAAGCTCCGATAACACAGGACTTTACCGGCCGCAGTATCACCTTGGATTCATACTGGATGAAACCCCAGACTACATTCAAGATGCTGAATTTAGTGGCATAGACCTTTATGCACTTTCGTCTCTGGCTATGGTGGGAGTAAAACACAATATGGAAGAGATTGAAAAGATTAAATCCGGTGGTCAGTCGACTAAGATCAATGATTTCGGTTCTGCCACTATTGATAGCGAGTACCTGTGGATTGAATACGAACACGACTTTGTTTCACAGTTGAAGGACGGTCAACTACCAGTTGTTAGTATCACAGCTTTTGAATCAGAATCCTCGATTGTGCTTGTCGAAAAGTCAACATCAGGATTTCGAATTCGCAAAACCGGTATCGGAAGTCTGACCTTTGATTGGGTAGCTTTTGCAAAAATCAATGCTCCAGCTTCGGTAACTGAATCAATAAATTCAAACATTCCTATGCAGGTAATGGACGGTCTGGTAGTACCTGAATCCAAGAAAACGGTTCAACGATAATGACAATTGTCTGTCTCTAGAAAAGAAGCCTGACTCAATTGTCGGGCTTCTTTTTTTTACCTAACTCTTAACCTACCTTTCGGAATGATCAGAATCTGCATGGGACAGGTGATTGAGCACATTGGCTTTCTGCTGCTGTTGATCTTAAGTGTTCTTTTTAATGAAGAGCGACTATTAGCAGATTCCGGCTATTATCTGATTCAGGTGATCAATTCAAAATGGTTCTGGATCGAACATAACCGACTCATTCTGATACTTCCGGAAATTGCCCCGGTCCTTGCTGTCTGGTTGAACTTAAGTTTGAAATGGACAGTCGTGTTCTATTCTGTTGGACACATTGCTTTCTTTTATCTCGTCTACTGGGCTTCAAAACGCTTTGGAAATCCTTTAGCAGGAGCGCAAATACTTCTTCTGCAAGTTTTAGGAATAAGCAGTGGATTCTTTGTGCCAATGTTCGAACTGTATTACGCAGCCGGACTGCTCATCCTGTTCGATTCGATCGGAGCCGGTAAGGTAAATGGTTGGCAGCGTATCTTGCTTCAAGCCGTGCTTGTTCTTTTCATTGCATCAGCGCATTTCTTCGCTATTGCTTTGTTAATCTTCATTCTTGCTTACCGCTTACTGGAGAGCCGCGCATGGAACATTCAGCAACTTATTCTTTTTGCTTCGATCGTTGCCGGCACAATGATTTACAAAAAGCACAACATAAGCGAATACGAACAAGGTAAAATTGATGCTTTCATTTCTGGGTTAGAGAGTTACAGTCCCACTTGGGATTACCTGCAAAACCTGAGCAGGTTCATGGCGACAACTTATCCTGAACTTCTTGTTCTTAGCCTGATAGGCATGGCACTTTTTGCGTACAATAGAAGGTGGACTATTCTACTACTCTACATGTCATCTATGGTTATTCTAACCGTAATGATCACGGTGACGTATGTCGGATTTGAACCATCGCGCTATCAGGAGCAAGTGTACTTTCCATTATCGTTTGTGGTGGTCTACGTTTTCTGCAGCTCAGTTCTACTGGTCAATTCCAATAAACTCAGATCGGCCTTCATCGCATTAGGAATTCTAGTTTTGGCAAGCCGAACGGTTGGAATAGTTCAGGCCGGTGAATGGTTTACGGACAGGCAACAGGAAATGAAACGGTTCATTGCACGTGCGCAGGATTTGCCTGGAACCAAATTCGCGGTTCATGAAGGGTTGCTTACCCACGATGCCAATTGGTCATACCCAATAGAATCACTACTTATTTCGGCTGCGGATGAAAACCTGAAAACCGTTAGCATTTGCACCGATATGGATCTGGAATACAACAACAACGGTGAAAATCTCAAGCAAGATGAATTCGTTTTCAGGAGATATGAAATTTTCCAATTGAGCCACCTGAATCACCGTTACTTCAAATTGGATACGACCAATTATCAATGGCTAACGGAATTACCCTGAGGAATCACCATCCGAGGTCGGTAAAGCGGATGGTCTCTGAAAACGCCACTTTACCAGACAATCGGTGCGCCTGAAGCGTAACAGAACCCTCCTCCCAATTGAAGACGATGGTTGCAAAATTCCTTTTGAGGAAGCGATGTAAACGATTCGGGTTCTTTTCTATCATGATGTTGTTGGCGTGGGTAAGGCCGCTACTTGTAAAATCGTAGATCGGATATGGAGTGAGTTCGTTCTCGAGTTTTGAGAGTTCCGCAAAATGGCGGTCGCCAGAAAGGAACACTACGCCTTTAACTCCAGATTCACGGATCAGATTCAACATTCTGGTTCGTTCCGCTGGAAAATGCCCCCAAGTTTCGAAGGGGTGTTGGTCCGAAACGAACTGATATCCAGTACCGACCAATACCACCTTGGCCGTTGAATTCCTGAATTCCTGTTCCAACCATTTCCACTGCTCGTCTCCTAGAACATCACCGTCTGTACCGCGTGCATCCCTGTGGTATCTGCAATCCAACAATATGACTTTCACTGTGTTTTGGCCATCGCCATAAACGTAGCTCATATACACTCCTTCCCTACTCCAACGTGGGCTACCTGCTGGTTCTTCAAAAAATTCGAGAAAGACTTTCTGACTTTCTTGCCGTTTAGGATAATCCTTGCCCCCATCGTTCACCCCATAATCGTGGTCGTCCCAAGTGGCAATAACGGGGCATGTTTCCTTAAGGAGTTGGTAATTGAAGTTGTCGCCTAGTTGATTGTACTTTCTTCTAAGTACTTCCATATCTTCTGTATCGCCATAAATGTTGTCGCCTAGCCATATCCACAGATCAGGGTTTTCGGCAACCACGTTATTCCAAATAAACTGTTCTCCCAGTTGATGACCGCAAGAACCGAACGCGATCTTGGTAAGCGGTTTCTGGCCTGCTGCAACCAAAGTCCAGATGACACAAAGAGACGTGACCAAAGTTTTCATGAAACAAAGTTGTCGTAATTTGTTTATGTTGGAAGCTCAATCAAGATTCTATGAAAGCAAGTTTAATTTCAATCGCTTTTTCGCTCGTTTCGCTTACCGTAAGCGCACAATTTCAGATCGGTCATAGAACCATAACGTATAATGATCCTGCAAGAAGCAACAGAGCCGTTGCATGCGAAGTTTATTATCCGGGGGTTTCTGCTGGCGATAATGTGGCCGTTGCGAGTGGTGAATTCCCCATCATTGTGTTCGGACACGGGTTTACGATGCAGCCTACGGCATATCCGAATTGGAAGAATGAATTTGTTCCTGAAGGTTACATCATGCTTTTCGTATCTACCGAAACAGGGTTCAGCCCAGTGCACCAGGAATTTGGCTTGGACATTCGCTTTCTGGCCACAAAGTTGCAGTCAGAGGGACAGAATAACGCCTCACCATTCTACCAACATGTTTCAAACAGAACCGCATTTATTGGACACAGTATGGGAGGTGGTTCTTCGTTCTTGGCTGCTTCTGGTTTTTCAGGGGTAGATTGCGTTGTTGGTCTTGCACCAGCAGAAACCAATCCATCTGCGGTTTCGGCCGCAGCCAACGTTTCAGCCCCCACGCTGATTCTCTCTGGCTCTTCTGATGGGGTTACACCGCCAGCAGACCACCATATTCCGATCTATAATGGTGTTGGTTCAAACTGCAAATATTTCGTGAGCATTCAGAATGGTTCTCATTGTCGCTTTGCCTCCAGTCCCGGTCTTTGCACTTTGGGCGAGATCATTCCAGGTAGTCTTTCCGCTGCAGACCAGCAAGCCGTGAGCTATGCGGTCTGCCACCCTTGGTTCCGTTATTTTCTGAAGGATGATTGCAGTGCTTGGAATGATTTTGAAACTGCTTTGGCCACTGAGTCCGATCTGGGCACCATCAATTCCATTTGCGCAAACAATGCTCCCATCATTTCTGAGAATGCCGGCACTTTAGAGAGCGACCAACAAGCAAACTATCAATGGTATTTGAACGGAGTGGAGATTCCAAATGCCGACCAACAGAACTACATCTACAGCCAATCGGGAACTTATCAGGTTGGCACCGTTAATCTAGGCTCCTGCCCTACACTATCTAACGAGATCGTTGTTCAAATAACGGGAATCGTTGAGCCTGAGATCAGCATTCAACAATTGGGCGACAACATTCGATTGGAAACAAGAGACGAACTGCAGGATGTGATTTTTGAATGGTTTGAACTTTCAGGCAGATTGCTAGAAACGAATTCAGTTGCGTCCATTCCGAGCCGTAGTAGCATCAATCTACCCAAACCCTCGTTTGAGGGTGTGAAACTGCTGAGATTGAGAAGCGAGCAAGTGTCTAAAGTTTGGAGAGTCTATTGAAATCCTAAGCCACCAGCGCCAAGTATTTTACCACCGCACGTTTGGCAATAGGAAACAGTGTTTCGTGGAAAGGAAGCGTGAACTCGCTTTCAACGGTCAGCGTGGCCGGGTTCGGTAGCTTCCTGTTCAATCGCAGCAGTTCCAATTTTATCTGTTCGGGCGTATTCGACAAGGTCCGCTTGTAATCTGCAAGGAATGAGGTGTGGATTGCCCGGTATTTACCTCTCGGATCCGCAAAAAGTGTAATGTTGAAATTGTACACCTGCGTTTCGGGCTCGTTTCCGTTCATTAGTAGAAGGTAGCCTTCGTCTGTTTGCAGCGGAAGCAAGCCTACTGAATTCACGTGTATGCTACGTTCTAAAGATTCATATAACTTCTTTCCTTCTTTCAATCGCTTTTCCATTAATGGAATTGCGAATTCAATAATATCTATGATCTCTTCCAAGGTCTCCGGCAACCCCATTTTTTCGTACTCCAACTGAAAATTGGGTCGAATGGCCTTCAATTGCTTTGGGAACTGATTCTCTAACCTTTCATGCTCAGTGCGGATATTGATGAGCGCATTGTAATGCTCTACCAACTCTGCAAGGTGCGGATAGAGGTGATTCACTTCAAACGCGTTACAAACCTCTTGCAGGTATGCCAGCAACACGTACGATTTATACTCAAGGTCGATGTGGTCTTCAAACAACCAGTCTTTGCTCAACTTTGCCATGGCCAATTCTTTAACGTTAGTTTAACCAAAACAACTTTTCAAGACGCTACTTGTACCGTTCAGAAATTAACAAGTTCGTGTTGAATAGCGAACGAAACATTTCCTTAAAGGTTGTATCGCGCAGGTAACTTTGATCCTGAAAAGAACTACATGATGATCACAGGCCTAAAAAGAGTTTCAATCTACTTTCTTGCTGCATTGCTGTTGTCGTCCTGTGTGGCGGAGCGCAGATTTCTGGACGAGGTGAACGCCAGATCCAAGGCAGATGAAGAGGCTGCGCGTCTGAAATCAGAGAATATCAACCTGAATGCTCGTCAGGCCGATCTGATCACGGAACTTCAAGATGCCGAACGCCAGTTGAAAACCCTGCGGAACGACACGGCCTCCATGTCGAAAACCTTGGCCAGAATGATAGATAGCCATGATAAACTGAACGACACCTACGATATGGTTCTGGAGCAACTAGGCAAGCTGCGCGAAGGCAATGCGGAAGATACCAAACGATTGATGCGCGAATTACAACAGGCGCGAGAAGACATTCAGAAACGTGAGGATGAACTGCACGCTCTGGAATTAGCATTGGCCAAAAAAGAAGGCAACGTGGAGAACATGAGGGTCGAACTTGAAAAATCGAAGAAGGAACTGGAGAATCAACGCGTTCAGTTAATGGCGCGATCCATGCGTATTAACGAGTTGGAAAGCGTATTGGCCCGAAAAGACAGCGCAGTGGTTGCCCTGAAAAACAAAATCGCCAACGCGCTACTCGGTTTTGCCGACCAAGGTCTTACGGTAGAGCAGAAGAACGGAAAGGTGTATGTTTCGTTGGAAGAGCAACTTCTCTTCAAGTCGGGTAGTTGGGTGGTAGACCCGAAGGGGCAAGACGCTCTGGTCAAATTGGGAAAAGTCCTTCAATCTCAGACCGATCTGGGAATTCTGGTTGAAGGACACACGGATAATGTGCCATATGGCGGAAACGGCAACATTACCGACAATTGGGACCTTTCGGTAAAGCGTGCAACTTCCATCGTGAAAATTCTGATGGAGAACAGCGACATTGACCCAACCCAACTAACTGCCGCGGGGCGTTCGGAATACCTTCCGCTGGATGCTGGCGATACCAAAGAAGCCCGCGCCAAGAACCGAAGAACGGAGATCATCATCACACCAAAGTTGAGCGAACTGTTCCAGATCCTGGAGCAGAACTAATTCAGTTCAGTCCACCAATCCTCTACATCTGGTTCTCCTAGTTCGATGATCTGACCGATTCTTGGAGTTGAAAGTTGGAGCTCTTTTTTCTCCGCTTCAGCCGTAAATCTTTCAATCGGTTCTTTCCAAGGATGCAGCGCGAGCGTAAATCCAGCCCAATGCACTGGCGTGGCAACTTTCGCATTTGCATCAATTGCGGCTTGCACGCTTTCTTCTGGGTGAAGATGAATCTGACGCCAAAGTTCGTTGTACTGACCATTTTCCATAAAAGCGTGGTCGAATGGACCTAATCGTTCTCCGATTTCCTTGAAGTGTTCTCCATAACCACCATCTCCGCTCCAGTAAACATTGAGGTTTTCGGTCTTGAAATTCCAACCGCCCCAAAGTGTTTTCTGTCTATCGAAAGGTCCGCGACCTGTGAAGTGTCTGGATGGCGTGTAAGTGATTTTAACACCGTCAAAATCGAACCCTTCCCACCAATCAAATTCTTTGATCTTGGATGAAGGAATTTTCCAACGTTTCAAATGCCGACCGATTCCCAATCCAACAAACCAGTTGTCCACTTTTGGCATTAGCTTTTTGACACTTTTCAGGTCGATATGATCGTAATGATCGTGGGTATAAAGCACCGCATCTATTCGCGTAAGCGAATCAATTACTTCCAATGCATTCTCCGAAAACCGCTTGGTTGTCATTGGTGCAATGGGCGAAGTATCTGGTCCCAGCATCGGATCAACCAACAGGTTTTTACCACCGATTTTCAGCAATCCAACTGAGTGTCCGTACCAAATGAATTTTGATTTTTCAGGCTCCGCGCTCCACGCTTTTTCGTCAAACGGAATAATGGGAATTGGTTTTTGCGGAGCACGCGTCTTTCTATCCGTGAGTTGCGCTTTTATGAGCCCAGGCATATCCTTCGGCTTCATATTCAAAGAAGTCTCTACCAGATTTTCAAACTTCTTCCCATTCCAATGTTTGGAACGGGAATAAGCCAATCGATGTTTCTTTTTCAATCGTCCACCGAATTGCGGATGAAACAGCAACATCACCAAAATTGCTGGCAGAAAAAGGAAGAAGAACAGTTGAAGCAGAAATACCATTACGC
>JBJOHR010000083.1:0-9185 GCA_046047575.1 Bacteroidota bacterium
TATGCTTTGGATTCAAGTATAAAAGAAGAAAATGGTCCTGATCAATTCGATACAGGAATCATAGAATACCGTGGAGATACAGAACTTGCAGATTGGGAAAATTCGGATGACCCTAAGTATATCATTGCTGACAAGCATAAGGGCAACTATGTAATGGATGCCCGAATCAGCTTTCAGGTATCTGGTTGGTTGAAGGCTGCGTTCATTGTCAACAACTTCCTGAACAATGAATATTCTTTGCGACCATTGAAAATGGAACAACCTCGAACTGCAAGTATTCAGTTCACCGTTAAAGTTTAATACCGGTAGAGGCAATACCGACCAGCTTTACCTCCTGATCACTTGTAAGCCTCTAATTCAAATACTGCTTTTGTGATGTCGTCATCATCGCGGAAGTAGTAGATACCTCCCCAGTTGTAAACCACCTTTTTGTACACATAGGTCATGTGTTCTCTTTTGATGGTGATCTGAGTTATCGTACGGTTGGCTTCGCTTATCTCTTCTTCAGTTCGAGAGACAACTGCGCCAGCATCTTTAATGGCCATGCTTTTACGCTCCGCTTCCAATACTGCTTTTGCTTCATTTCGTTCTCTTTCTTGGGCTTCCATAACAGCTTTGGCCTGAGCTAGACTACGCTGTTCGGCCTCAAATGCTTCTTTCGCTTTGCGTTTGCGCTCCTCTTCGAAAGCGGCTTGCTCGGCTTCTCTCAAGCGTTTTTCCTCAGCTTGCTTAGCCTCTTCTAGCTGTCTGCGTTTTTCCTGTTCCTCGGCTTTTTCAATAGCCAGACGTTCTTCAGCCTCCTGGCGGGCTATGGCTTCACGCTGCCTACGTTCAATCTCGGCAATTTCAAGTTCCGCTCTTCGTTTTTCCTCTGATGCGGCTGCCTCTGCTGATGCTTTCATTTCGGCCTCCAACTCAGCCTTACGTCTTGCCCGTTCTTCTTCGCCCAATCGTGCCTGGTTCGCTTCAAGGATCTCTGCTTCCAGTTCTGCCTTTTCCCGTGCTTTTTGTTCTTCATCCAAACGGGTCTTTTCAGCAATTCTGGCTTCCTCGGCTGCAATGGCCGCAGCTTTAGAGCGGCTTTCTTCCTCAGCCTTCATTGCGGCCTTACGTTGTTCCTCTTCTGCTTTGGCCGTGGCCAAACGTTTTTCTTCTTCTGCTTTAGCAGCAAGCAACTTCCGTTCATCTTCCTCCGCCTTCAATTGGGCCTGTCGCTTTTCCTCATCGGCTTTTTCTTTTGCCAAGCGCTGCTGTTCCTCTTCGAGTTTGGCCTGAGCTTCACGCCTTTGTTGTTCCTCCAATTCACGCTGCCTTGCCAATTCTTCTTCCTCTTTCTTTTTTCGGGCTTCTTCGGCCATTCGTTCTTGCTCTGCACGTTGGCGTGCTTCTTCCTCCGCTTTGGCTTCTGCTGCCAAACGCTTTTCTTCCTGTGCACGGGCTTCGGACTCGGCTGCTAATCTAGCGGCTTCTTCCTGCTTTGCTTTTTCGTCATCAACTACCGTTTTCTGAACTTCTTTTTTGGCCGTTTCATATTGTTTGTCAAAGTCTAACAATGCCGACCTGATACTTTTGGTGTAATCTGTATCAAACGTGAACTCGTCTTCCTGAACGTCATAGAACCATTTCGCTACTGGCTGGTTGAATATTACGGTATTCACACCTTCATATTGTTGGAATATTTCCACGATGAAGTCAAAGTCAAGGTCTTCGCCCCGAATGTCATCTGGTACATTCTTAGTACTTATCTCTACCCTTTTGGTGATGTAGCCAGGTTTTTCGAAAGAGAGCAGATACTTGTTTCCGAATCCAAGCTGGATGATCATTTTGGATTTACCGGGATCATAGGTCTCTTTTACCGTTCCATTTTCGGTAACGGTGACCTTTGTGCCATCAAAATTTCCGTTGTCTACTGAGAATTTGACCAACACAGATAGGTCTTGACCAAAAGCATCTGCTGAAACTAAAATGCTCCAAAACAGTATGACTTTTAGTAACTTAACCTTCATTGGTCTGGTTTTTGAATCCTAAACGTTTTAAATGTAGGAATTCCATGATGTTCCCAAGGCGTGTTACTGTGTTTGTCATTCTATTGTTGACAATTAATGGATCTCCAGTTTTAGGACAAGATGTTGATGCGACAGTAACTGCTTTGAACGAAGCACTCGGGCCAACATATGTTGTAAGCCATAAAGGGAAGATGCTGGTAGTTGAAAGTTTTAGAGAGGGACAGCAAGTAAAAGTGGATAAGATAAACGTGTTTGATCTGGATACGGCTAGCATTGCTTATTCATCTGATGAGAATGTTGTTTCCATCAAATGTTACTCCGATCTTGATGCCTGTGTTGAACGGACCTTGATCATCAACAAAAAGAAAAGTTTTCGGCAGAGACTGGCGTTTGGGGTGGAAGAAGGTAGGTCTGGTAGCGAGATCGAATCCAAATTGCGCACAATGGTCATATCCTTATCAAACAAATATTGAAGATGAAACACTTCCTAGTAGTTATATCGGTTTTTATGGCAACAGCTTCGGTTGGGCAGAATGCGGAAAGTTTATTCAACACTGCGGAAAATCTGTTTATGAATGGTGAATACGAAGAAGCATTGAAGTTATATACGCAAGTAATTGAACTAGATGCTGAAAACATGAATGCGTATTTACGTAGGGGTTTTTGCGCATCGGTTTTGAACGACTATGATAGTGCCATTGCAGATTATTCCAAGGTCATTGAAAATCATCCAAATCATCCGTTTGCTTATCTGAGCCGCGGAAGCGCATTCAATAAGAAAGAAGAGTTTAAGACAGCAATGGCAGATTTTGAACGTGTACTGAATATTGATTCTGAAAATCAAGAAGCGTATAATAATCTAGGATGGGCCAAGAATGGCTTAGGGCTTTATAAGGAAGCCTGCGATGATTGGAAAACATCACGGAAACTTGGAAATGAAGAAGCCAAGATCATCCTCAAGAACAACAACTGTAAATAAATGACCATGAAATTAGCAACAGGATTTCTTTTGATGATTGCAGGCATCCTATTCGGAACGAAGGATGACTCACCTTTGGAAAAGCAGACCAGTTACACGGATTGCGTTGTAAAATACAGGTCTTCTTGGGGTGAAGATTGTGCACAATGCGCTTCTTGGAAAGACAGTTATGTTGTGTACTTGAAAAACACCTGTAACGAATCGATTGACGTTATGATCTGCGTTCAGGAATCGAACAAGGAATGGAAACGATTTCATCATACTGCCATGGCACCTGGAGATTCGCTTCGTGCCTATGCATGTGTCGGTACAGGAAAATATCTGGCTTGGGGTAGAAGGGCAGGGGACGAAAGTGTTGTTTTTCCCACTTTAGAGCAGGTCAACAAGGATTACAAGGATTGATCAAGAAACCTTGTTCCGCATACTCAAGGTCATTTTGAATTTCGCCACCGGTTCATCCCGATACTTTGTCGGTACGGTAGCAACGACTGTCAGTTCAATGTTCTTTCTTTCTCCATCCGCAATCGTTTCATTGAAAGCAGCAAGAACGTGCCTTCCATCATGGCAAGTGAAGTGGACATCTCCATCTGCACGCTTCAGAAATTCTGCGTGAATATCCTTGAACACTATCGAAACTTTCGCCTTGGTTTTGGCTAAATAATCAAACGCGATCCATGCACCGGTAACATCGGCACCAGTGGCCAAAGCCCCGAAATACATGCTTCCCAAATGATTTCGTGTATTCCTATTCAATGGAATACGTATTACCGTAACATCGTCATTGTAGGTCAGGAGTTTGGCTCCGACAAAGCCGATCAGTCTGATCTTAAAAAGGCCAATCAGTTTGAATCGCAGATTGGCCTTTTGTATTTCATTCAGCATTTGATGCTATTTCGTTACGTCTTTAGCATCAATTCGATACTTATGAACCCAAGCATCAGGAACATCAAGTTTTCTGGTCTTGTTCATTTCCTTCAGTGCAGGTTTCAGACTATCGAATTTGGTCGAGTAAACATAGAACCACTTTCTTTCCTCGTTGTAAACGATAATGGCGTTTCTACCTTTTTCCTTCCAGATGTCTACTGCTTTCCAGGCGTTCTCAATTTTACGGAACGACTCTATAACCACGTAGTATCCGCTTTCAAGATCAGATTTGGACATTCCGATCGAACCATCTGGATTGCGATAAGGAGTGATCTGTTGCAACATCCCTTTCAATTTGTTGGTATCGATCATTCTGTCGTTTACATCCTTGATCTCCTTGTTCAATTTGTCAATTTCTTCCTGCAAACGTTTCAAGTCTTCATCTTGCTTAAGATCCGTTTCCTTAATTCCTTGAACTTCTGTTTCAAGCGAATCCATTTTTGAACCAAGGATATTTTCAAGCGAATCCATTTTGTAGTTCAACAGTTGGTTGTCCTCTTGCATACGTTCCATGTCGTCTTCCAACTTCTTGAACTTCTTCTTGAATCCATCCAGTTCAAATCCGATCATGATCTCGTTTGACCACGGTGCCCCAGGATTACCATCTATACCATTGAGTGTAAAGTCGTAAGCATAACCAAAGATGAACTTGTCAGCCACTTTGAACCCGATTCCTGCAACCGGTCCGGTTTCTGCTCTCCAAGTGAATGAAGCCCAAACAATTTCCTTGTAGCCGAATTTCACGGTACCGTCATACGAAAGGTTGGTCTTGTACGGTAGCCATCGGACCATGGCTGATGGGGCAATTAGCCAATCTTTCTTAATCCAAAAATCGTAGCCAACGTAAGCGCTAAAGTGTCTTGAAAGGTCATAGGTAAATTCTTTTTCCTTGGCTCTTAACTCTGCCACGGTTTCAATAACGTGTGGCGAAGCAATCCCAATTTCCAAGAGTCCTTTCCAACTGTAACGCAACCCGGCATCAAGATCAAAGGTGGTGCTGCCCACATTTCCGTTTGCCAAAATGATGTCGGTCGGGTCTTCAACGATCGCATCCGTAAAATCAAGCTGCGTGTGGTTGATGCCTAAACCAACGCCCAGACTCAACTGGTGGTCGGTGGCCAATTTGATGTCATGAGCATAAGCTAGCTTGGCATTGACCGTTGTCACAAAGTTGGTCTTGTCGTAAACAATATTGGTTCCCACGTTGGTGTTTTTCCCTAGCGGAGTGTGCAAGCTGAGCAATGCTGTTGTCGGAGAGCCCTTCACATTTGTCCACTGGTTCCTGTAGTTCAGGAATCCCATAAGCCCTTCGCTATAACCGGCATTGGAAGGGTTGATAAGGAATCTATTCTCCTTATAAAGGCTTGATAATCTTGTTTGCTGCGCAAACAACGAAATGCTTTGCCCAATAAGGCCGATCATCAATAAGGTAACGTATATCTTTCTCATTCGAGTTGGATTTCGAGTGGCTTAAGTCTATTATCTCAGTATGGTTACAGCTCCGTCAAAACGGTCTTCTCTACCATCGCATTCTATTACGTAGTAATATGTTCCGTCTGGAAGTGGGTCGTTGTTGAAATCACCTGTCCAATCATTTTGGTAGGCATTTGAAGAATAGACTTCCAATCCCCAACGGTTGTACACTTTCAGAACGCAGTCAGAATAGCAATCAATGTTTCCAACATAGAAACGCTCATTTGATCCATCTCCATTCGGAGTAAAAAGGTTAACTGGTTTCAAATTGTAATCCATGATCACTTGAATGTTGACCGATATGTCGGACTGGCAGCCGTTGAAATCGGTTCCAACTACAGTGTAAGTGATGCTTTCTTTCGGATTGTAGCTCGTAATCGTATCGTTCGGTAGAGAAGGATTGTACTCTAGAAGATACGTCTCTGGTGTCCAATCATAGGTCAACGCGCCATCAACCCAAAGCGGTACATTTTCACCTAAGCTAACACTTGTGTCATTGCTTATCGTCAACTCTGGCAGCAACCAACTCAATACATCAATCTGTTCTTGTCCTAAACAACCGTGTTCGTCCGTTATTTGCACTTCGTACGTGTTTGTGGTATCAACCGTAACGCTTTGTGTTATTTCTCCAGTGCTCCATAGAGTTGGCGTTCCAGCAGGATTAACTGTAAGTGTAACGTCCTCTCCATAGCAAAACTGAAGCGGGCCATCGCTTGTGATTTCTGGGTCTGGTAGAGGCCAAACATTCACGTAATGCTGAACGGTATCTCTACAACCATCGGTAGTGTATGCTACCATCGTTACGAGGAAACTGTCTGGAGAGATGTAAGTATGGAACGGGTTGATTCCGCCATCTGTGTTCTGATCACCAAGGTCCCAGAAATAATTTTGAATGGTTGAACCTTTTGGGTCTGTTATGTTCGTGAAGTTGGTTACAAAGCCAAGGCACACTTCAGTGAATGTGAAATCCGCCAGAGGAGTTGGAAACACTTCAACAGTTTGAACCATGGTATCTGCGCAGCCATAAGATGTTATTCCTATAAGTGTTACTTGCGCAGGTCCTGCACCGGAGAACGTAAAACTGGGCTCAAAATCTGATGAAACTCCTTCGTTGCCAAAAGTCCAAGAGTAAGATATTGTTCCTACAATGTTGTTGGTTATGTTTTCAAATTCGACCGGCTGATTCTGACAAGCATCATCGGTCAAGAATCCAACAAAGGGAAATGGCGCAATGGTCACCAATTGGAACGTATCATTTACACAACCCTGATCAGAGGTTACTTGAAGTCCTATCTGGTAGTCGCCATCTGCCGAAAACTGGTTGGTTATGGATGCCCCAGTTGCATCGTCAAAGAAATTGTTACCGTTCAATTCCCAAGCATATCCCACCACCTGACCAGAACTTACGGTACTAATAGCGTCAAGCTCTGTTAGATTACCCAGGCACACGTTAGCAACAGAAAATGCGACCGTAGGCATTGGATCTACCGTAACGTTTTCAGTGGTGGTGGACTGACAACCTTGGTCGCTGGTAACCTGAAGGCCAACCACGTAGCTTCCAGCACTACCAAAATCGTTTGCGATAACACTACCCGTGGCGTCATTATAAAATCCATCATTGTCCAGATCCCATTGCCACATGGAAATGGAGCCAGTGATTATGGTTGATTGGTCTGCCAATGCTGTAACTGAACCTTCGCAAACATCTGGCGCAACAAAATCTGCAGTTGGAACCGGATTAACAGTGATCAATTTATATGCTGCAACCGGTGGATCCATATCGGTTACTACTTGAAGCCCGACATTGAATGTACCCGCAGTATTGAACTGATAACTGATGCTTGGTCCGAAAGCATCGTCAAACTGTCCGTCAGCATCAAGGTCCCAATTCCAATTGGTTATGGTGGCACCGCCCGATACAGTTGAAGTGCTTGTGAGGGTTGTTTGTGAACCTTCGCAAACCAATGTGGTGGAAAAATCCACCGCATCTATCGTTGCGTGAGCTTGAAACGCTAGAAGCGTCAGTATCGAAAACAGGATTCTCATTTTTCTCATCCTTCGTTATTTCTTATTTGACAATGTCGAATCTTATTACGGATTGGTGTTCCTGACCAATGAGTCGCAGATAGTAGATACCTTGACTCAGACCATGGATGTCTACACCGATAACTTGGCCTTTACTCAATTCTGATATACGTTCTGAACGAACGAATTGTCCTGCTGTGGAAACAATCTCTAAGGTAAGACCAGACTCTACATCAGCACTTGACTTCAGATACAACTCAGAATTTGCCGGATTCGGATATAGTGCAAATGCTATCCCTTCCTGATCGTTGATGCCAATGTTAATGGTCGAGACAAGAATAGTTACTTCGTCCGATCCGCATGAGTTGGCAGCAGTCAACGTTACGTTGTAATTGCCATCTTGCGCATATACGTGGACGGGGTTCAACTCAGTGCTTGTTGAATCATCACCAAAGGACCAAGAATAGGAGTCTGCATTGGAAGAAAGATTCTCAAACAGTACCGCGGTTCCGATAAGAGAGAAGTCAAAATCTGCAATCGGTTGAAGTACATCAGCTTCAACAGTAAATGGTTCTGAATAGGTACAGCCATTCACGTCCATAATGGTAATGGTGTAAGTGCCATCAGCCAAATTGACATAGTCACCATTTGATTGAACGCTTCCACCATTCAACATATAGTTGTAAGACGGAGTACCGCCTTGCGCAGTAACATGGATCTCTCCATCAAGATCGTTCTCGCATGGCACACCGATAATAGTATCAACAACAATCTGGAGAAGGGGTGGACTGACCATTGTAATGGTATCAGTATCAATACAACCGTTAGCATCTTTCACTACTACCAAATGATTACCTCCGTTGAACCCACCAATGATCTGGCTTGTTTGGAAAGTATTGCCGGCATTACCTGAGTACATGTAACCTGGTGTTCCTCCAGATACTAGCACTGTTGCGGTGCCGCTGGCTTGATTCGGACAAGCAGGATTGTTGAGGAGGATGTTGGTAATGTTCACGGATGTTGCAGGTTCTCCAACCACGAACTGAACGCTGTCAATACAACCATTTACATCTTGACCATACAATGTGTAGACCCCTGCGGCAAAACCACCGAATTCATTAGAAGACCCATAGGTTGAATTGTCTTCAGAATAGGTATAAGTTGGCGTACCACCAGACCCGACAAGAAGCACTGAACCCGAGGCAGAATCCAAACACAAGGCATCAGTAACAGCAGCGTTGAGATTAAAGGCTGAAGAAGGTTGGGAAATGACAACTCCTTCGGAAGCGGTGCAACCATTGGCGTCTTGAACCACAGCGAGATAATTTCCATTTGACAGATCATTAAAAGTGGCGCTTCCACCGAAGTTGTCACCTCCATCAATTGAGTACATATAGCCAGATGTTCCTCCGTCTGCAAGAATTTCAATCTCACCAGTTTCATCTCCGAAACAAGCTACCGGAGTAGAATTGGTTTCGATGGTCAGTAGAGACGGCTCAAAGATCGACTCAGAGAGGTTATCTGTACATCCGTTGGCATCGACTACGCTAATTGTGTAAGTTCCCGCCCCAAGACCTTCAAACATGCCGGTACCTTGAAAATTAACGCCATCCAAACTGTACTGATATCCAGGGGTTCCAGATGATGCAGCTACCTGAATCGATCCATTTGACTCCTCAAAACAGTTGGCATCTTCGCTGGCAAGTAATGACAGTTGAAGAATTCCAGGCTCATTCAGTGTGACATGCACAGTATCGGTACAGCCGTTAGCGTCTAAT